>JAMJFV010000299.1 GCA_023544495.1 ANME-2 cluster archaeon | reverse complement strand
TACGAAGGAAATATTAATCTAAGTTTAAAATAATAAAAATAATATAGAAATATTTAAGGAGGAAAAATCAAATGGCAAAAGAGAAATTTGTAAGGACTAAACCCCATATTAATGTGGGTACTATCGGTCATGTAGATCATGGCAAAACAACCTTGACCTCAGCAATCACTAAATATCTGGCTACTAAAGGTCTTGCCGAGGTGAAGGAGTTTGATGATATCGATCGTGCTCCCGAAGAAAAGGAGAGAGGTATTACCATCTCGGTCTTTCATGCCGAATACGAGACCGAAAAGAGACACTATGCCCATATCGATTGTCCGGGACATGCTGACTACATCAAGAATATGATTACCGGAGCAGCCCAGATGGACGGAGCTGTCCTGGTGGTATCTGCTGCCGATGGCCCCATGCCCCAGACTCGAGAACATATTCTTCTGGCCCGCCAGGTAGGAGTTCCCCATATCGTGGTCTTCCTAAACAAGATAGATATGGTAGATGACCCCGAACTGATCGAACTGGTAGAGATGGAAATAAGGGATCTTTTAAATGAATATGAGTTCCCCGGAGATGATATCCCAGTAATCAAGGGCTCGGCTCTAAAGGCAATGCAGGCTACAGATATTAGTGATCCTGCCTATAAGGCCATTGCCGAATTATTAGATGCCATAGATAATTATATTCCTACTCCCAAACGAGATATGGATAAACCCTTCCTCTTATCAGTGGAAGACGTCTTTTCTATCACCGGTAGAGGGACTGTGGCTACCGGTAGGTTGGAGAGAGGATTGGTCAAGGTAGGAGATCCGGCCGAGATAGTAGGACTTGCTCCCAAGGTGCGTAAGACTGTAGTCACCGGAGTAGAGATGTTCCGTAAGACTATGGATCAGGCCGAAGCCGGAGACAACATTGGTCTCCTCCTGCGAGGCATAGATAAAGATGATGTAAAAAGAGGCCAGGTAGTAGCGGTCCCAGGCAGTATCACCCCTCATACCAAGTTTAAGGGTGAACTCTATGTCTTAACCAAAGAAGAAGGAGGCAGACATACTCCTATCTTCAGCGGTTATCGTCCCCAGTTCTACTTCAGAACTACTGACGTAACCGGTACCGTCACTCTCCCCGAAGGGGTAGAGATGGTTATGCCCGGGGATAGAGTAACTGTTGTCGGTGAACTGATCACTCCTATCGCTATGGAAAAACAGCTCCGCTTTGCTATCCGAGAAGGAGGACGCACTATCAGTGCCGGAGTGGTAAGCGAAATTGTAGAATAGTATATCGTATATCGGATATCGTATATCGTAAAGAGAAAAGAGATGCGAACGACGATATATGATAATAATAGGTAGGGGCTCGATGAATCGAGCCCGAACGATAGAGGGGCGGATAAATCCGCCCCTCGAGAATAAGATGATAAAAAAAGAGAAAAATAGAATAAGAAATAAAAAGATTTGACGAAATACGACATACGAAATACGACATACGAGAAAAATAGGGAGGTAAAATAAAAGTTAATGCAAAAAATAAGAATTCGCTTACAAGCATATGATCACAGAATATTAGACAATTCTACCTTAATGATAATAGATACTGTAAGAAGAATTGGCGGGAGATTTTCTGGTCCTATACCTTTACCAACAGAAATAAATAAATATTGTGTCTTACGTTCACCACATGTGGATAAAAAGTCAAGGGAAGAGTTTGAAATGAGAACTCACAAGAGATTGATTGATATTTTAGAGCCCTCCACCAAGACTATAGAAGCATTAATGCATCTTGATTTACCATCGGGCGTAGATATTGAGCTCAAAACTCTGGAATAAAAGGTTGGCAACAAAATAGTCGTTAGTATTTAGTTAGCCAGTTCCCCGGCAAGCTGTCTCCTATCTTTCTCATGATATACGATATACGATATACGATTTTCATATGAAACTAATT
>JAMJFV010000298.1 GCA_023544495.1 ANME-2 cluster archaeon | reverse complement strand
CCCATAGTGATTAAAATTATTGATTTGAAATAATCAAAGTATATAATAAGATATTTAAATTATCCAATTTCGGAAAAAACGGCAAGGAGTAATTAGTCCGTGTTAGAAACAAGTAATATGTCCGGAGTTGTAGCACATAATCTGTCCGGTTAGAATTGGTCACCAGGAGGTGGCTAATGAGAAGGACAGAGATACTACAGGAGATCCGGAAGATGAGATTTGAAGAGGCGTATGAAGTATGGACGGAGAGGAGACTGAGCCAGGAAGAAGCGGCACGAATATTGGGGGTATGCACACGAACGTTCCGGCGTTACATTGATCGATACGAGGAGAACGGTGTAGATGGATTGCTGGACAAGCGATTGACACAGGCATCATCACGTCGAGCCCCTGTAGACGAAGTAATAGCGCTTGCCGATAAGTACGAAGGCAGTTACAGGGGTTGGAACGTTAAGCATTTTTATTCATGGTACCGGCATGACGGGGGGCAGAGAAGTTATAGCTGGGTCAAAGACACACTTCAGTCGAGAGGTTTAGTTAAGAGGGGCTCCAGGAAGGGCAAGCACAGAAAACGTCGTGATCCTTCCCCATTGCCTGGGATGATGCTTCATCAGGACGGCAGTACCCATGAGTGGGTGCCAGGTAAGAAGTGGGATTTGATTGTGACAATGGATGATGCCACGAACGAGCACTACAGTATGTTTTTTGTTCATGAAGAAGGGACAGCCAGCAGTTTTCGTGGAGTGCATGACGTAATTCTTCAAAAGGGTTTGTTCAGTTCACTTTATACAGATCGTGGAAGTCATTACTGGTACACGCCTGAGACAGGAGGGAAAGTAAGTAAAGAGAAACTCACACAGTTTGGGCGTGCCATGAGTCAGTTAGGGATTGAGATGATCCCTGCCTATTCACCGGAGGCACGTGGGCGAAGCGAACGGGCCTTCAGTACTCATCAGGGCCGGCTTCCCAGGGAATTGGCCTTGTATGGAATCACCACGATAGAAGAGGCTAACCGTTATCTGGCAGAGGCATATAGGCCGGCATTCAACGCAGAATTTATGCAGCCATCCGCGGAGGAAGGATCAGCTTTTATACCATGGAGTGGAGTAAATCTCGACGACATCCTGTGCGAACAGTATCAGCGTATCGTGACTGCAGACAATTGTGTGAGCTTTGGGAGAAAAACACTGCAAATCCCTGCAAACCAGTATCGATGTCATTACGTCAAGGCCAGGGTGCGTGTGCACCGGTACACAGACGGTTCACTGGCTGTTTTTCACGGCCCGAGGAAATTAGCTGATTATGATTCCCATGGGAAACTGAAGGAGTGCAAAAAAAGAAAGGCAGCGTAAGTCCGCCGCTCGTCATTTCTTCGGAAAAGCTGCTTCAGCCTACGGCTTCCACAGCTTTTCCGATCACTATAAAGCGGACAATTCACTTGTTACAAAAGCGGACAAATCTATTTGTTGCCAACAGGAGCATCCAATATAAAAACAGGTGAATTCTATGTTACCGCTCCGGTTGTGCTACGGAACCCGAGTAAAATACAGTTCACTCTTCATCCTGAATGAATTTCCACGAATCCTGCAGCGGATTCAGTAAAGATCCTGAAATTGACTTAAAGATATTCTCCTTCTCGATCTGATGGTTATTGAAAAGCCCATGAACTTTCTCGCTGAAAACAGCGGATCCTCTTTTATCGAGGGCAACTAAGGTTACATCGATAAATTGCTTATTCATACCATTAAGAGACAAACCTTGAAGGAGGCCAAAAGCCCGCTCGATTTCTAACCAGTCATTACCCTTTTGACAGGGCTCGCCACCGCAAGCGCACTTGTCATGCCTTCGAAGAACATTCTGGACATGAATGCCAAATCAGTAAAGAAAAAGTGAAAATCACCCGCATTTGCTGCCGGTGTGTATAGATCGATCATTC
>JAMJFV010000297.1 GCA_023544495.1 ANME-2 cluster archaeon | reverse complement strand
GTAACGGTCATAGACGGACTTGATCCTCATGAAATCGACCTGCACGAACTTACCACTCACCTGAAATCCAAATTCGCCTGTGGCGGCACGGTAAAAGATAATGCGATCGAATTGCAGGGCAACCACAAAAACCGGATGAAGGACGTTCTTGTTAAAAAGGGATTTTCTCCAGATCAGATAAAAGTGTGAATTGTCTCACACTACTGCTTCTGTTTTTTTATCTCTGTATAATTGCCTATTTGGCAAATTATATGCGTCTTGAGATATATGACTGACTATGCGAGGTGAATGGTAATTGGTTAAAATATACATGGACAATAGTGCGACGACCAAACCTGACCCTGAGGTCGTAAGTGCCATGCTACCTTATTTTAACGAGTATTATGGGAATGCATCAAGCCTTCATTCATTCGGGCAGGAAGCAGCAGAGGCATTGAACCGGTCCAGACAGCATGTAGCTGATCTAATAGGAGCTCAACCGGAAGAGGTTATTTTTTCATCAGGAGGTACTGAATCCGATAACCTAGCACTGAAAGGCATAGCATACCTGAAAAAGAACAAAGGCAAGCATATTATCACGTCTGTTATTGAACATCCTGCAATACTCAATACCTGCAAGAACCTGCAGGAGAACGGTTTTAAGGTAACCTATCTGCCTGTGGACGACCAGGGACTGATCGATCCCGGTGATGTGGAGGATGCTTTGAGTAACGATACTATATTACTGTCGGTCATGCATGCAAACAACGAGATCGGTACTATTCAGCCAATTGAGGATATTTCCCGGCTTGCACATGACAATTGTGTGCTGATGCATACTGATGCTGTGCAGTCCGTAGGAAAGATACCTGTGAATGTTGATGACCTGGGCGTGGATATGCTGTCATTATCCGCACACAAGATACATGGACCAAAAGGTGTAGGTGCATTATATGTACGCAAGGGTACCAGGCTGGAAAGCCTGATACATGGTGGCGGGCATGAACGGGGTAAACGTTCGGGTACAGAGAACATCCCCGGTATTGTCGGTCTTGCCAGGGCGGCAGAACTGGCAGGCCAGAGGCTGGAAAATGATGCAGGTCACATGACCGCCCTCAGGGATGATGCTATTGAGAAGATATTGCATTCCATCCCGGAATCATATCTCAACGGGCATCCAACGCAGCGTCTTCCCAACAACGTACATTTCAGGTTCAGTTATGTGGAGGGTGAATCCCTCCTGATGATGCTGAACATGAAAGGTGTGGCCGTATCAACGGGTTCGGCATGTTCGTCCAAATCACTGGAACCATCCCATGTACTTACAGCTCTGGGTATCCCCCCTGAACAGATCCACGGCAGCCTGAGGATAAGTCTGGGACGGGAGAACACTATGGAAGAGGTAGATTATGTGGTTGAGAACCTGGTTGAGATCGTTAAGAAACTCAGGGCGATGTCACCTATTACCCCAAAGAACTGAAAAACACGTATCATATTTATCTTAAAAGTAAGATGGTATACATGTACAGCGAAAAAGTAATGGAACACTTTTCAAATCCCAGGAACGTGGGTGAGATCGAAGATGCTGATGGTATTGGCGAAGTTGGAAATCCTGTCTGCGGGGACATGATGACCATATACATCAAGGTCGAAGATGGGAGACTTACCGATGTGAAGTTCAAGACCTTTGGCTGCGGTGCGGCAATAGCCACCAGCAGTATGATAACTGAACTGGCGAAGGGAAAGACCATTGAAGAAGCTCTGGAAATAAGCCGTGACGATGTGGCTGAATCCCTGGATGGATTGCCTCCTATTAAAATGCACTGTTCCAACCTGGCTGCCGACGGATTGCATGCAGCTATTGAAGATTACCTGACTAAAAGTAACTTGACTTTGTCAGATTAATGTTCTTCCCATAAAGTATCACTTGTCCCCTCAACAGTTATAACATTTATATAGTTG
>JAMJFV010000296.1 GCA_023544495.1 ANME-2 cluster archaeon | reverse complement strand
CCGATATTGTTTCGGTGGCAAGGTTAGTAAACCAATTGGTCAAATGGGAGTATTTATACTTGCACCTGTCTTTGACAATTCTGCAAAGGTGGTCCTTTTTGGATCTTATTACCATTTGAGAAGACAGGTAAGGGAAAAGATTGATATCAAATAAGGGATGCGTATTCTGGATATAGCCTCAGGCACCGGATATGTTGCTGAGATCCTGAAACCTGCATGGGTAATATGTACAGAAATTACATTAGAAATGCTGGACCGCATTAGGAAAAAGACACGTGCAGATTTCGTCTTTACCGATGTATATGACCTGCCTTTTTGCAATGATATGTCAAGGCAAACGGCATTAAAATTACTTCCAGTTATATTTTAACACCGTTAATATTATATATTCGCAATAACATTAGTACATCAAAGGTGAAAATCATATGTCTCATGTAATTGGCTTAAAATGCAGGGAATGCGGTGCAGAATACCCTGCAAATATACAAAACACCTGCTACGAGTGCTTCGGACCCCTGGAAGTCAACTACGACTGGGGGTATATCAAGGAGCATATCAGCAAAGAAAAGATCGAGAGAGGTCCCAACTCCATCTGGAGATATGCCGACCTTTTGCCAGTAGAAGGCACAGACTATATAGACCTGGGTGCAGGCTTCAACAAGCTCCACCACGCCAAAAACCTTGGCAGGGAACTGGGATTGAAAGAACTCTACATCCTGGACGAATCAGTGAACCCTACCAACAGCTTCAAGGACCGCGTAACCTCGGTAGCAGTCACCAAGGCAATAGAGTTCGGTGCCACCGCAATCGGATGCGCATCCACCGGCAACCTGGCCTCGGCTGTGGCAGCCCATGGAGCTAAGGCAGGACTTCCGGTATATATTTTCATCCCTTCCAGTATCGAACTGGGCAAGATCACCCAGATGAGCGCATACGCCCCTAATATTATCGCAGTGGAAGGTACTTACGACGATGCCAACCGCCTGGCCAGCGAGGTAGCAGACATGCATCCTGACTGGGCCTTTGTCAACATCACTGTGCGCCCCTACTATACCGAAGGATCAAAGACCCTGGCCTTCGAGACAGCAGAACAATTGGGCTGGCAGGCCCCTGACCATTTCGTTGCTCCCCTGGCCAGTGGCGCCCTGTTGTGCGCAATAAAGCGTGGTTACGATGAACTGGCAAAGCTTGACTTTATCGACAGCAGCGATATCAGGGTATCAGGCGCCCAGCCCCTTGGATGCTCCCCCATCTCATGCGCGGTGCGCGAAAACAAAGAGGTCATACCCATTCGTGAACTGAATACCATAGCCCACAGTCTTGCCATAGGAAATCCGGCTGACGGATACTATGCCAAGAACGTCATACTTGATAGTGGTGGATATGCCGCATCACCCACAGACGAGGAGATCATCGATGCCATCTTCCTTCTGGCCCGTACAGAGGGCATATTCACGGAACCTGCCGGAGGCACAACAATAGCAGGTCTCAGGAACCTGGTCGAGGAAGGACGAATCGACCCGGACGAGCGGACCGTGGTCTATGTGACAGGAAACGGTCTCAAGGCCCAGGATACCCTGTTAAAACATATTAAAATGCCACAGGCCATCAAGCCTGCTTTCAGCGAATTCGAAAAACAGTATGAACAACTGGTAGTGGCCCAATGTTCAACATAGACAGGATATATCGAATACAATAATTTGTTACATTAGAGGTGAAATGAACAATGGTAAAAGTACGATTCTCATCAGCATTGAACAGTGTCACAGGCACCCGGGAAACTACAGTAGAACTGGGTGATACGACCGTGAAAGCTGTATTTGTAGAACTTGTGAACAAGTTCGGTGCTGAATTCGAGAAAAGGATATTTGAAAATGGTGAAGTACGCAGGTTCGTGAACGTCTACGTGAACGGCGATGATATCAGGCATCTGTCCGGGCTGGAC
>JAMJFV010000295.1 GCA_023544495.1 ANME-2 cluster archaeon | reverse complement strand
ACAGCATGGGAGAAGATAGGCAGGCTCCCGTAAATATAGGTGACGGTTCCATCCCGGGTCATAACTCCCAGGTTGGCGTTGATCAGGGTCATCCCTTCCGGAAAAATGGGTAACTGAAGCTGAGGCATGGGTCTGTGAGGTCACTGGTTTTTGTGTTGTTTTTCTCCGATCTGGTAACGTATCTAAATCCTGCCGCCTCGGCAAGTATTCTTGAGTTATTTGGAAAATCCGCACCATTCACATCGTAATTTCAACATGTTGACAGAAATGAAAAGTTAAACGCAATTCTCTCGAGGTCAGGAGGTCTGAAGTTGTTGTCCGACTGATGGGAACGCTTCCGTTAAAACCTGTTTCATTTCTTGTATACAGGTTGCCCTGAGCATCGTACTCGAGGATGGTAACCGCCTGCTGACCAGGATTGGACACAGAATCCTTGCTGACAGTTGCAATACGGTCCGAGTCCGGGTGATAAGTCCATGTCGTAGTTCTAGCCAGTTGCGTTCCATATGCTTCAGTTTCAGATTCCCGGTTGCCGGATGAATAATACGTGAACCGGGTGATATTGCCCCTTGCGTCTGTAACCTGTTCAACCTGCTGCCTGGAATTGTAGAAATAAGCGGCGCCTGTGGATGAGCCGCATGCCGAACACGATGGTCCGGCAAAAGAAAAAACTCGGTAAACACCGTTTTGCAACACAAGTTGATAAGTAGAAACTATATTTTCGCCGTCAGTGGTTTGCGTTATTATCCGTTCCGTGTCGGAAGAATAGTTTATGGTTATCGGTTCCGTGCCGCCTGCCAGGGAAGAACTTGTTACTCTGTCATTCTCATCATAACCTGCGGTTAATGTGCGAATGTTTGTTTCATCAATGATGCCGGTCAAATTGTGGACATCATTAGCGTCTTCATATCTGTATTGCCTGTATGTCGAATCCGGCGCTGTCACTTTTGTAAGATTATCGTTGCCGTCTTCATAGGCATAGGTGAAGTTGCCGACAGGAGTTGTGAGTGTTTGAAGGCGGCCGCCATTGTAGGCCAGTGAAATTTCATTGCCAAAATTGTCCGAAATACTTTCAAGTAAATGGCTTGTTGCATTGTAACTGTATAGTATCTGATTGCCGTTCCTGTCTGTTTTGCTGATAATCCTGCCATCACTGGCAAATGCCAGGATTGTGCCATCCGGCTCAAGCAACTCAAAACCTGATGCTGTTGCCGTTATTGTCCGGACCTTGCCGTGCTGATTTACCCAGGATGTACCATTAGAAGTAAAATGAACATCCCTTCCTCCTGCTTCAACCAGGATGATTCTGTCCGTCAGGGAGATAATCCTTTCTTCAAATGACCTTGTCCATCCGTATCCCAGCAACCCCGATTCAGCACTCTGACTGTTGTAGGTTCTCCTGAAAGCAAATTCACCGACCGGAGTGGAGATGCTGAAATCGGTTTCAACATGATATTTATTGCCGACAGCGAAATTAATGCCGTATTTCGGTAAATATGGTTGGGAAGAAGCAAAAAGTAAACTATTGGTAACGAACAGAAGGGAAATTAAAAATAAAGAAACTGCAAAAAATTTTGCTCTCATAATTCTAATCCTTGTTTGAGATTGGCCGATCATTAAGAGAGATTGGAGTAATTATTGGCCGGGGCAATCCCCGAGATTGCTCTGTTGGGAACACCGGCCGGTGCAGTTTACATTATCCCAGTACAAAATATTTGATTCGCTTTTGCATTGGGAGATCAAATCCTGGTAATTCTGATCACATTGTTCACACCCATTAGTCTCATCTTCCGGGCAAGGATCAAGGCAGTCGGGAAAACCATCTTGATCGAAATCTTCCAAACCTGCATCATGAGTACAATATTTATTGAATACTGCTTTCTCGGTTTCACCTATTACAGCTTGTATTCCTTCAGCCACTCCCGTTTTGATGGGTAGTTCGGGATGAAAATGTATTTTTAGCCATGT
>JAMJFV010000294.1 GCA_023544495.1 ANME-2 cluster archaeon | reverse complement strand
TGAACTACCTTATACCGGAGCCAGATTATATCATCTTTTATTATCTCAAAATGAAATGACGCCAAATGACGCCCCCCTTATTCCTAACTTGAACCGTCATTAATTTTTTCCTCCTTCTTATTGAATTCTTCATGTATTGTAATATATTCCTTCACCAATGATTCACTCATATCCAGAGTTCTAGAAATTTCATTGTGATTCATACTACCGTATAGGGTTCTTACTTTTTTATATGCCTTGATATAGCGGTCACATGCTTCCTCTGTATGGCCAGTGATTTGTGAAATATCAGGAGTTTGCACGTTTCTGAGAAAATGTCCTATAATCATCTTCTTATGAGTAATCGCCCTGCCAAGATCATGAATAGTTCCACGATACGGCAGACTAATTCCCTTTTCATTCTGTATATCCTGAATATACTTGCCAACAGATGCTCTTGAGATTGCAAGAAGTAAAGCAATATCAGGCTGGCTCAAGGTTCCCCTCTGTTCATCTGCTTCTTTCATGATTCGTTCAGTTACATTCTTTCGTATCTGAGTAATTGAACTTCCATTTATTCGCATATTGATCTCTTCATCGCTGACCAATGTAAGAATAACCGGAATAGTTCTGGTATCACTCATCGACTTTCCATATGAACTGGTTTCATCTTTAGCAACTGCTTGCCAGAGGATCTGCCCTTTCTTGACTCTACTCAGAGGCAACTGATGTTCACCAACAATCTTGATCAGATCATTGACGATTAATTCTATAACCTCTCTACCACCTAAGAATCCATATTCCGAAATAAATCTTGAGCACAATACAGTTTTCATACTTTTCTGAAGTTGAGGTTCATAAGTATCTGAAAGTGGATTGGATTTCATACACGAATTCCCCCTTTTTTAACTACTACTGCATTTGATTTTATCTCCTTCAGTCTTGTATTATTTTCTGAATCATACTTTCGATAAAGCTCTATATATTCATTAATGAGCTTCTCTGACATGCTGGTTGCCTGTCTGATGTCTGCGATATTCAGACCAGTATTAAGAAGCATCACTACCCTGGTGAAATCCTGGATGTAACGCTCTATGCTTTCTGTTGAATGTCTTGTCTGCCGCTGGATATCTGTATATTGATAATTCTTTAGATACAATTCAACGATAATGGTTTTATGAGATACCCCTTTCCCGATGTCCATTTTCTGACCTCTTGTTGGAATGTCTATTCCCTGTTTCCTCAGTCGTTCAATATCACGTCGAATGGTTCTTACACTTGAACAGAGCAAAACTGCAATGTCTTCTTGAGTGAGATATGCATCTTGATCCTGTGCTTCCTCAGTAATTCTTGTGATTTTGGCTTCACGTAATGCATGCATTCCGTTTACTCTGAGAATTGAGATGTCGGTACTTGTATTCAGGGTCAGCTTGACTTGTTTGAGATCCATTTCTTCGATTGCTTTACCGGCTGGTTCTCTTGAAGATGCTGCCCAATAGAATATTGTGCCTACAGACAGGTTCGTGGTTTTGTTGGATGAATTGTAAGAAGCAATCTTATTTAGTAATGCTCTGGCAACAATGGGCGAGAAACCGAATTCATTCTCCAATTGTACTTTCAACATTTGTTCTGGGGTCTTCTTATCTATTCGATCAAATTCTTCGGAATACAAGGTCATCACCTGTGGCAAATTCAACTTAGTTGGATTTATACCATGGGTCATTTGTCCGAGATGTAAGAGGACAAAAATGACTCGAACCTTCAGACTTGTATGTGTCTTCAACGATGAGACCGAAGAATATCATGCTTATTTGACAAATATACCACATGATATATTGTGTGGGGAAGATATCGCTGATCTATATAGTGCGAGATGGGAAATTGAACTTATTTTCAAAGAATTGAAAAATGTCTACCATATTGATCGTATCGAAAGTGCAAATCCGAATGTAGTTAAATGCCTGATCTGGGTAGCGATTTTGACACTTAT
>JAMJFV010000293.1 GCA_023544495.1 ANME-2 cluster archaeon | reverse complement strand
GTGAACAGTGCCAGTACTGTCCGTGCCCTTGGATCAAGCCGGCGCAGAGCTTCAGGTTCCATGGTAATGCCTTCATCCAGACTGCGCAGTATCTCCTCCCTGGCAGCAGTGAATACGTCCGCCAAAAGCCTGACAAAATATTCCAGCCATGATGTCAGGTCGGCTGTGGGACGGCCTTCGTAATAGTTGTGGTGCGGATGGACGACCAGAGCCTGGTAATAAGCTTCAAGGTCGCGTGCATGGTGCTCTTCCAGTGAAAAGAAGCCGTGTAATCCATAACCGCCTCTATGTAAGATAAACGTGGCCAGCAGCCGGGCTGTCCTGCCGTTACCGTCATAATAGGGATGGATGGTGACAAATTGGTAATGGACCAGTGCAGCGATGAGGGGGACTGGCATTCCATCTTTTGTGGCCGTATTGCCCCAATTGACCAGAGCGGCCATGAGTACGGGCACGTCCCTGGCTTCGGGCGGCATATACACAATAGCACCGGAGGCAGAATCCCGTATCACATTCTGGCCGTCCCGATACGGGCTGGGTCCGGCCCTCGCCCCTTTCTCAACCAGTGCATGCAGGCGCCTGATAAGGTCTTCGGTAAAAGGCACCCCTTTGGCCGCCCATTCTTCCACGCGTAGCAGGGCGTTCCAGTAGTTGCGCACCTCACCCACATCCCGCTCCCGTCCGTGGAATTGTTTTCCCTCGATGACCTGCTCTGCCTCTTCCAGGGTGAGCCTGTTGCCCTCTATCCGGGTGGAATAATGGGTGGACCGGATGCGGGCACGCCTGCGCAGTTCTTCCTGGACCGCCGGGGGGAGCGGTGTTTGTTCCACCACGGTCCGGTCAGCTTCGATCTGCATGAGGGCGGCAGCTGTGGCAGGGGTTATGGTGTAGGTGGGGTGCCAGAATGTCATATTTCAGACCCCAATAAAAGTATCAAGCCACCAATGCAGCCTGTGCACCCTTTAGCGACACATTCAATTCATTCATTTGCACAACCTTTGAGGCATCCAGGATTTCTATCTCAAGTATCTTCTTGTCTTTCGAGTAATGCGCGATAATTCCTTCAGCAAGGTCAACAGAATCTACGGGTTTACCTTCCCTGAGTTGAATTATCAATGCATCCGTATCAGGGGAGTATTTTATCTGCAAAGTTTCTACCTCCTTTAAAGTATCTTTTCGCGGTTGGATAATATACCGTTACAAGAACTGGTAATTTATGATCATATTCATAGACTGCTCTAATTATATGTCCATTATATCTTTTATGAGCAATAAATCTGTTATTATGACCGGTCACAACTTCTTCCGGAAATAGCAAAGTCTCAAGAACCTGTTCAGGTTGTAAATCCCATATAGCTATGCGGTCTGATGAGTGCCATGTAAGTATCAATTCAACTTCTTTGGCTGCAACTTTGATTTTATAAAGCCTGCCTTTTGATTTGTCTTCGGTTCCCAGGATTTTGATTTTCATGCTCCTCCTTTTCCGGCATCAGAATGTTAATTTTTTCCACATCCATCTCGCCTGAGATCAGCTTCGTCAGGAGCAGGTCGCAGGTGCGGACGCTGGTGCTCTTGCCTTCCAATTCCTGCCTGGCTATGGTGAATTTATGATCGGCGTAGCGGAGAAAGATCAGGCCCAGTACCGGTGTTGAATATTCGGATGATTTCAGTTTGGAATTGGCGCGGAGCTCGTCGGCTGCTTCCCACAGGCGTTTTTCTATTTCGGTATTATTGGTAGCTATGTGTATACCTCACGTACATTTTTCTTAGATTGGTAATGATATGAAACAGAACTTGCTGAATCATAACTGTTTCTAATTTTCGAAAAAAAAACCGCCGGAGGGAATTGAACCCACGACCTATTGATTACGAATCAATCGCTCTGCCAGGGGTATGGAGGAGGATCGGAATAATATACTCATTTTATACTCATTCATAGTATCATCACAATACTGCTATTCTAGCCTGTGAATTTAT
>JAMJFV010000292.1 GCA_023544495.1 ANME-2 cluster archaeon | reverse complement strand
TCATCGGATTGGGTATTGCACTTGCATCCCATATTGAAAGTCATGAAGGGTTCCAGATGATAATGACATTTATAACAATGCCTGTACTATT
Organism: ANME-2 cluster archaeon; assembly: GCA_023544495.1. Lineage (GTDB taxonomy): Archaea > Halobacteriota > Methanosarcinia > Methanosarcinales > Methanocomedenaceae > Methanocomedens_B. The sequence goes on along the minus strand of JAMJFV010000292.1, from coordinate 1,895 downwards.
GCTCAGCGGTGCGTTCTTCAAGATAGGTGACCTCCCATCATGGATGAAGACTCTGGTTTATCTCGACCCGCTGACCTACGGCATCATGGCACTGCGTTTCACACTGCTGGGAGAGACTGAAATACCAATAGACATCTGCTTTGCTGTTCTGGTCCTTTTTGCCTCAACCACAATAGGACTGGGCGGGTATATGTTCGGGAAGGCTAAGATATAGTGAAATATGCATATGCGATCAGAATTGACTGAGGGTCAACTGGCGCCGTTTGCATACCTCACCAGGTACTTCGATAGGATACACTCCGGTCAGGCACGCCAGGCAAAGGTCTTCCGCAGGTATTCCCACAGCATCCACCAGCCCTTCTACACTGATATACCCAAGACTGTCGGCATTGATGACCGCTTCCACACCAGCAACTGTTTTGTGGGCTGCAACCAGTTCTGCCCTTGTTGCCATGTCGATACCCATATAACAGGGTGCTACGATCGCCGGACTGCCGATACGCACATGCACTTCTTTGGCCCCGGCCTTCCGGACCATATCCACAATACGCCTTGAAGTGGTCCCCCTGACAATGCTGTCATCCAGCAGGATAATACTTTTTTCATTGATGTTCTGGGGGATGGTATTGAGCTTCAGCTTCACTGCAGTCTCCCGCATATTCTGGTCAGGCATGATAAAGGTCCTGCCAATGTACCTGTTCTTCATCAGACCTTCCATATAATCAATACCTGATTTTTTACTGTATCCTATGGCGAATGTTATACCACTGTCAGGTACAGGAGATATGATATCGGCATTGGCCGGATGTTCATCAACCAACCGTTCACCGATCCGTACCCGGGTCTGGTATACAAGTTTACCATCGATGATCGAATCCGGGCGGGCAAAATAAATGTATTCGAACACGCATTTAGCCGTATTACGTACTTTGCTGAGCTGGTGAGAGTGATACCTCCCATCTTTGAAAATAATAACCTCTCCGGGCCGTACATCCCGAATAAGGGTGCCGCCTATGGTATCAATGGCAACGCTCTCTGATGCAACCACATATCCATTGTCAATCTCACCCAGGCATAATGGTTTGAAACCCAGGGGGTCCCTTACCACTACGAGGATGTCATCCACCAGTATGGTAAGGCTGTATGATCCCACCAGCCTGTTCATCAGTTCTTTTACTGCACCCAGAATATCAGTTTGTATCAGTTCTTTTACCAGCAGGCGGGCAATGACCTCAGTATCTGATGACGTTAAGAATATCTGGCCTTCGGTTTCGAACTCATATCTCAGTTCTGAACTGTTCACCAGGTTGCCATTGTGGGCAATGGCAATGGTGCGGTCCATAAAATTCACGATCAAAGGCTGCGTATTCTCAAGAGAAGAATCTCCGGTAGTGGAATACCTGACATGCCCGATACCGACATAACCTTTCAGGTCTTTCAGGTTATATTTTTTAAAAACGTCAGGTACAAGTCCCATTCCCTTTTGGGTCTGGGCACTTCTACCGTCATGCACTGTAATACCTGTTGATTCCTGCCCACGATGTTGCAGGGCGTACAGTGAATAATATATGGGCAGGGCTGCTTTATCAGATTCCCGATCAGTTAATGCGAGACCGACAATCCCGCACGATTCACGCAATAAGGTTCACCTGATTGTTTGAATTATTAAGATTAATCGCCGTTCAATCCTGATTTACGGACCCATTTATAACTTCTCATGCGTGATGTCTTGCCAAATCCGCATGATACGCATGATTTTGAATGAATGTTCATTGAAACGCTGCCGCACCGCCTGCATTTAATGTGGGTGCGCTTCTGCCTCTTTCCTTGAGATGGAGTTCCTTTTACCATTATTTACACCTTGGATGATTATAATTACATGATTACTATTTGTG
>JAMJFV010000291.1 GCA_023544495.1 ANME-2 cluster archaeon | reverse complement strand
TCGAAAGCGACATGATATGCTATTTACGTTCATGGAGTTCGAGGATGTGGCGTGGCACAATAATGACGCGGAGCGTGCAATACGTCAAGGTGTACTTCACCGTAAAATTAGTGGTGGTAGGAGAACTTGGAAAGGTGCTGAAGTCTTTGAAGTGATTTTAAGTGTTTATGAGACTTCAAAGAAAAGAGGAGAGAGATTTATGGGATTGGTCAAGAAAAGGTTTGAGCAGTCTTTAGAAAGCGAAATTCAAAATCTTACTGCTTCCTAAAGGTGAGTAGTTACGTGGAGGGAAATGCGGGTATGAACACGGGTGCGCTGCTGGCGGGCGGCACGGTGGTGGTACGTGGAGATGTGGATGAGTTCGCAGGCGCAGATATGCAAGCAGGCAACCTGATAATCACAGGCAGGTCCAGGGGATACATGTGTGCCAACATGCGGGGCGGGACCGTGTTTACAAAGCGGGATGCAAAGGTGATACCGCCGGCCAGGCAGTGCCAGCCATCGGATAATGACCTGAAACTGCTGGTGGATGTACTTGATACGAACAGGATGGATGCCATGAGCTACAGGGAATATGGGGTATGTTGATGGCTATTTCGCCTGGCCCCTGTGGATCCATTCATTTATTGACCTCAAAATAATGATAAGGCCCGCAGTTATGATTAATGAAAAGACAAGACCAGCCGTATCGAAAATAATATCGGTTGTGGATGATGATCTGCCCGGGACAAAGGACTGGTGTATCTCATCAATAATTGCATATAATACTCCTATTATCAGAGTGAGCAAAACAGCATTTTTTCTCAATCGGGCCTTCCTTGAAAAGTGCATAGTTAAATAAAGAACAATGCCGAATCCTGTGTAAAGAATGAAATGCATGGCTTTATCCTGGTTGGAATACACAAAATACAAGATTTCTGTGATGATCCCTAATCCGGATCCTTCAAAAATGGAGATAATCTCCAGAAGAGATTGCTTTTTGACAAGATCCATATATAACGATACATCACTTAGTGATGAAAGATAAAATAAGAATGCAGCATATAATATACTGGATACCAGAAAAAATCTGAATATATTTACCGGTTGTAAATATCGTTTCATTGCCGTTTATACATCATTGTTAGGTTAAACATTTTTCTAATATTCAGTACTTCCGAATAGGTAACTGGTTTCTAAATTCAAATCGACAGTTAGAATTATATCAACCGGAATTCTGGATAAAAAGGTGTTACAACGTGTCAAAAAAAATAGTAGTGGGAGGATATTCACGTTGTTATGACGGGATTGGAAATCCTCCCTCATGTATGAGTAAAAGTTGTGATGCACACCCAACCGAGGTAGAGTTGCGGGGTATAGAATGAGATCACCCGCACATCTACCTTATTTCCTCGCAACCTCCTCATGATCACACAATTTAATCATTTCTTATCCACTGTCGATTCAATACGATCTATTCCTTTTTACGCAATATTTGCACTGCTATCAACAAGACCGACATACCTGCTAAAAGACTGAAACCAGGCAATCCTTCATTTTCAGTTGCTGTAGGGACGATAGTGGCGGTTTTTTCTACGGTAACTTCAGGTTCAGGGATAATACCTTCACCGCCAGGTTTTTCCACAATTTTCTTGCCTACTAATGCAAATGATGAGAATTGTTGTGCTTCAGCTTCAAATTGCAGACTATCGGTATCTTCGAACGTCTTTCTGGTTTTCAGTTCTTGCCAGCTACCTTCAGAGTAATGATAGAGGGATGTGGAAGATTCATCGATATTGTTTTCATTGATCCATGATTTCTCTACTGTGAATACGACTGTAGTTCCCGCCATATTCTTCGTTGTAGCCCATCCATAGTTCCCGACCCATATGTTCAGGTTTTGATATACTTCATGCGGCGCTGATTGTTTCACCAGCGTAGACGTATGGTTCAGTATCTCAACCTTGGCAGCTACGGTACCTGCACTATTCAAGGAAGTGAAATTGATGTA
>JAMJFV010000290.1 GCA_023544495.1 ANME-2 cluster archaeon | reverse complement strand
CGCGACGACCGATACAAGTTGAACTTGTAGAAACGGACAATATCCCTGTGTACTGGGGATACCGGACAGCAATTGAAGACAGCCTTACAGGAGCACTGGATATAGTATCCGGACAGGATGCCCTGATATTGGCCACCTCACGGGAAGGCCGGGTACTTGATACCCTATTCCTTGAAGAACTGGGGAGGCAAATAAAGCTAAAGTCATATACTGCTGTGGTATTCGGTTCACCCAGGCAGGGCGTGGAGTCCATATTAGCAAGAGAAGGTACAGACCTCTCAAAATATCAGTGTGAAACACTGAATACCGTACCTGAACAAGGCACAGCCACAGTAAGGACAGAAGAGGCCGTGTGGGCAACCCTGTCAATACTGAACCTCGTCAGGTAAGGTTGAAAGAAAATCGCGATAAATATATTCCAGGAGATTAAGGAGGAAAACAATGGCAAACGTACACAGACCAAGGCGAGGTTCCCTGTCATTCAGTCCCAGAAAACGGGCACAGAGTCAGGTACCAATTATCAGATCATGGTCCAAAAGTGATGGAATACCCAAAATGGGTGGTTTTGCAGGATATAAGGTCGGCATGAGTCATGTGATAATGATGGATGATACGCCGAAAAGCCTTACAGAAGGCATGGAGATATCAGTGCCTGTAACGGTGCTTGAAGTACCTGCCATGAGGATTGCAGCTATCAGAGCGTATGGCAAGAAAGGACCATACGGCGTAAAGATACTCGGGGAAGCTCTATCCAATGACCTTGACCCAACACTGGACCGAACAATGGTCAGACCAAAGAAAGCCAAACCGGACAAAGCTCTAGCCAGTATGGAAAAACTGGTAGAGGAGGGAGCGGTGGACAATATTCATGTAATCACATATACGCTACCCTCCCAGATATCAGGAGTACCAAAGAAAAAACCTGATGTAATGGAGAACAGGATCGTTGGCGGAGACATTGCTGCAAGGCTTGAATATGCCAAATCCATCCTTGGCAAATCGATAACTGTTTCTGACGTTTTCAATCCCGGTGATATTGTGGACACCTCTGCCATCACCACTGGCAAAGGTACACAGGGACCTGTTAAAAGATGGCATATCAATTTGATGAAAAGCAAGCACAGCAGGCAGGGAAGTCTCAGGCAGGTAGGTACACTCGGACCCTGGAATCCATCCAGGGTGAGCTGGAGGGTACCTCAACTGGGCCAGACCGGTTATCATCAGAGGACAGAATATAATAAACGTATCCTCAAGATCGGTGAGAATGGTGGAGAAGTTACTCCTGCGGGCGGCTTTTTAAATTATGGAGAAGTGAATGGCGAATACCTGCTTATAAAGGGCAGTGTACCTGGTCCTAAAAAGCGGCTTATCAGGTTAAGACCGGCTATAAGGTCTGAGATCAAGAACGCCGGAGCGCCACAGATTTCACACATCAGTGTGGAATCCAAACAGGGGTGAGATAGATGAGCAAGGCAAAAATCATGGATTTAACAGGAGCACAAACAGGTGAGATTGAGCTCCCTGAAGTATTTGACGAGATCTACAGGCCAGACCTGATCAAAAGGGCAGTACTTGCTGCTCAGGCTAACAGGTTACAGGCTTACGGTCCTACCCCTTATGCCGGTATGCAAACATCGGCAGATAATGCGGGTCCGGGCAGAGGTTCTGCCAGGGTGCCAAGGATAAAGAACGGCAATAGGGTTGCCCGGATAGCCCAGGCAAGAGGAGGCAGGAAAGCCCATCCACCAAAGGTGGAGAAGGATTACTCTGAGAAGATCAACAAGAAAGAGCGCCTAAAAGCCATCAATTCGGCAATAGCGGCCACTGGCAATGTTGAACTGACAAAGCAACGCGGGCATAGGTTCGATGCAGAACTGCCAATCGTTGCTGTGGACGAGTTCCAGGATGTACAGACCACAAAGGACGTTGTCGGCTTCATGGAGACCATCAACGTGTTCCAGGATGTCATGCGTGCCAAGAACGGCAAGCACATCAGGGCAGGTG
>JAMJFV010000028.1 GCA_023544495.1 ANME-2 cluster archaeon | reverse complement strand
GGCTAGTATATCATCAACGGCTAGTATATCATCAACGGCTAGTATATCATCAACGGCTAGTATATCATCAACGTTATTTTGTATCTAAACCCTTGCATTGATATTAATTAACATAAGGCTATTTATGGTCTTTTTTCAGGACAAATAACGATTGTTTTCCGATACAAACCTTATCAACAAGAAAAGTATTTTCATACCCAAAAGTATAAACTGAATATCAATATTATACTATTGTGATAATGCCATGTAAATTTCAGGTGATTGTATGAATTCTGTAGAAAAAGTCATGCGTTCAGCATTCGATTCAGACGAGTCATTCCAGGAGACCCTGTTACGGGTTATCAAGGATGACCTTGATATGACAGCAGCCGAGTTCAGTGAAAAATCAGGTATACCTTCAAGTACCCTGTATAAAATACTCTCCGGCCACCGTGACCCCAACATGAAAACAGTGAGACAGATCGTCAAAACCATAAAGGAGATTGAAGGCACAGAGCAAGGTAATTTTATAGCAGTGATCGCAGCAAGGCCGGTGCTCGACAATATCATAGAAAAGAAGATGAAAATCGAAGGGAAGTTAATAACTATCCGCGAATATTCCGCTACATCGATGGAAGAAGCCATTATAGCTGCCATAAAGGCTGAGCGTGACGGTGCAACATCACTGGTATGTGCCCCCATTGTCAGCCCTACTGTGGAAAAAGTCCTCACGATTCCTGTAGCTACAATAATGCCGCGGGACAGCCTGTTAACAGCTATCAAGCTGGCCGCGAAAAAAATGGGGTAATTATTCCACGTTCTTAATGAGGGTTAATATATTCTGATATTCCTGCCCTTCATCGATATCAATAGTAAAAGTGCCTACACGTCTCATATCAGCGGGGAGGCGTATGACGAGATCATCGGCAGGTATTATGCCAACAACGATAGTAGACATTCCATCTTCGTTCCAGGTGGCCTGGACGCATCGAACCTTAACAGACATCATTCCTTCGTTACCGGTTTCAAGGTAACCTTCATAGGACCTGGCAGTAACCAGAGAACCGCTATTTAAGGTTACTTTTTCCTTACTAACTTCATGTAAACCCTGGATATTACTCTCCTGTGATGTATTTAGTATCTGGTTGTCAATAATACTCGATAACATGGATTCAGGTATGGATATGCCACCCGGGAGTGTTATTCTTAATGTGATAAACTGGGACGTGAACTGGCCCTCTCCTGATTTATCGGTAGAAATTCCATAAGCACCGAGCATTTTATCAAGTTGATCTAATATTTTCACCATCAGGTTTTCATCGCGGTATGTAACCATGGTAGTGCTAATTGTCATCTCTACTCCGGCAACATCCTGAACTATACTATCTGTTAAGATTTCTCCATACTGTGTCCACCCCAATGTATTCAGTGTAGCCGGGTTTACCGTAGCAGGTACAGCTTCTTTTGTATCAAGACATCCCGATATGAGAACAGTTAGAATAAGGAAAAAGAGCATTAAATGTGTAATATTTTTCATAAGATCACCTCTAATTATATACCTGTTTGAATTATAATTATTACGTATGACCTTTTATAGATATAGTATCTTTGCAGGATAAATATCATGGAGTTCAATACAACCAGGGCGATCAACGACAATTACTCTTTGCTGGTGTCAGCAGCAGAAGTGGATGTTAGGGCACTTGCCGGACAGTTAACATCCATGGGATTCGAGTGTAAGAGATGTGGGGAATGCTGTCGTTCACATCAGGCGGACAATAGTGTCATAGTTTTTCCGGATGAAGTATTTCGTATAATGGATGCCAATGATCTTGGCTGGTATGATGTATGTAAACCATCTGCACCCCAGTTCATTGATACCATACATACCCTGCATTCATTCGAATGGGAATTGAAACGACATAGCAATGGTTCATGTACATTCATACATGATGATAATGTCTGCAGAATATATTTTTGGAGACCCTGGATTTGCAGGACGTATCCATTCTACCTGCACTTTGAGAACAGCCCATCACCCCTGCTTAATGTATCTGAATGCGAGGGTGTTGGAAGTGGGGTGTTATGTGAAGAAGATGCAGGGAATTTGGCTTTGCTTTTAAAGGAACGGTTAATATCCGAGATACGGGAAGAGATACACGTACTGGAACACCTGGATGGGTTGGAGACCTGGGAATTATTCAATAGCAGCATTCACGGGAATATTGCACAATTCAGGATAGCAGTGCATGACAGTCGCGGCTGTAGTTGAAAGACATATAAAACAATTACAGAATAATGGTAATTATTATTAATTAATAACTAAAATGTTCTATTTATTATACCGTGTTAAGTTTTAAATATCATGAAGTAATTTTAGATATTCGTGAATAAAATGAAGATTAGAGTAGTTAGTTCAAAGGATGAAATTGACACCCTGGATGAAAAAGAAGAAATGATTCATCTTACTTTTAGGCCATCCAATAAGGACATAATGATACTGGCAAATAAGTGTACCAATCTCAAGGCCATCCACATTGCAGGTTCTTTCATGAAAACGGTATCGGAATCTACCAGAATGTTTCTTGAAATGAAAAATATATCCCTGCTTGAAGGAGATGTATGGGGTCACCGGAAAGATATCAATGAATACTATGAAGTAAATCCGGTTTTTTTCGAGAAGGTAAAAACAATGCGCAGTGAGGGTTTATCAGAAGATAGGATAGTAGATAAACTCCAAAATGAAACCGGGCTTGATAAGGACCTCATTCATTTTTTAATACAATAATACCTTATCACCATTTTTTATGGTAAGTTGCCTTCACCACTGAGTTCATGCTGGCGTTCGATACTCATCTTTATGAGTATCTTAAAAATATTTTTTACTTCTCCGGCATCAAGTCCAGATTCAGTTGCGATATTGGCAACTCTTTCCATGACCGCCTGGTTCTGTGATTCATCATTAATGGGTTTGCTTTCATGTTTTTTTGCTTCAAGGACATCTTTTGCCAGATTGGTCCTTTTTTCAATTAATTTTATTATATCTTCATCGATCGCTTTGATATCATTCCTGATCTGTGAGAGTTCTGTCATGGCTGACCACTACCTACCTGTCCGGGCACCATTATTATTTACTTTAGTCCTTATAACCTTTCCATCAAGGGCCGACCAGGCATCTGCCAATCGGTCTGCCATCTCCCCATGTACCAGTGCTGTATAAGCCGGTCCTGTGCCAGAGAGACTGGCGCCTTCAACCCCTGCCTCAAGTGCCATTAATATGGGTTCGGTCTTAAAACCGAGTGCACTACAATACAAAAAACCATTAAGTGTCATTGCCTTTTCGTATTTTCCTTCAATACACAGTTCATACGCCATATCGACCCAGGGCGCCACAAGTCTTGACCTGGCCACATCTGTGTTTGAACTGTACGCTTTTTTTCGTGGCGCATAGATTATGACTTCAGATTCCAGCACGTTCCTGGATACCAGGAATAATTCCCTGTTATCTGTCACGACAACACCTCCAAGCATGGAGGCTGCAGCATCATCAAAAGCACCTGTAATGGTGACCCCGGCATCCAGGGCGGCCTGTACTCCCAAACGAGCCGCTTCTAATGGTTCCATGCTCTCACCAATTGCATCAAGGGCTGCCAGCACGGAAGCATTGGCCGCAGCACTGCTGCTTTTAAGGCCCGATGCAATAGGGACTTCACTTGTAGTCCTGACCGTAGCACCATCCTGGCAATTGAACTTCTCAAATACCAGTTGAACACACCGCTCGATGAGCTTGGGATTTCCGCCACCTTTAATGGTGCCTTGTATCCTGTCAGTGTTTTTCAATTGCACTTCCGCATTTGTGTGAAGGTCAATACCGAAAGCTGAGCCTTTCCATGTGGCAATGGCATTGATTATTGTTCCTGCACCCAGAGCGGTTGCACATCCTGTTGTGGTCATTGTCGTGTTTATGGTTGCGGTATGATCGCAGTATAACCGGAAAATTGATTAACTGCAGGCACACCCTTCCATGTTTGCGAATTTTTCATAGACTGGACAGTTTATGTAATTATCGCTGTTTGAACAATACGTTTCTAATTCATCGGGTTTTGGCTTATAGAACTTTGGGTCCAGTTTGCACCAGACACCTGAGATGTGCGGGCATCCTTGTGTCAATTACTTCACCTCTTGTGGATTGGATTGCTTAGATAATATAAAGCGTATGATATATTTGCGTATTTTCATTGGATATTTTTATGAAATATGATTATCAGGTATGACCCTCAACAAAATCGATCTCTATTCATTACTGCATTTTTCAACCAACCTGGACCCGTATTGTATTAATTCTTCTGCACGGTCAGGAGATTTAGATTCTGCATAAATCCTGATAATTGGCTCAGTACCACTGGGCCTTATAAGTATCCATCCGTCAGGATACCAGACCTTTAATCCATCAGTAGTATCAACCTCCTGTTCCTCCAATGCACATGCCACTTTTTGTATCACATCGTCCAGGTTGTTGCACCGTATCTTGATCTTTATGTTATAATATACGGGTAATCCACTTTTCAGTTCTGATAGTTTCCTGCCCCCGGCAACAATTTCCAGCATCCTGGCAGCGGTCATTGCACCATCACGACAATACTGGAATTCAGGGAATATCAGGCCGCCGTTTCCCTCACCACCGAAAACTGCCCCGGTATCTATCATTTTACGTGCCACGTCAATGCTGCCCACAGCAGTCCAGATAAGTTCACCTCCCATGGATTCGGTCACGTCCCTGATCTGAAGGGATGAACTGACCGGGGTGACCACTTTGCCTTTTTTGTGCCGTAGCACATGCTCCGCCATCAATGCAAGCAGGTCTTCTTCATCAAGGAACTCACCCATCTCATCTACGAAAGCCACCCTGTCAGCATCCCCGTCGTGGGCAACACCAAGGTCTGCGCCCGAAGCTTTGACCGTGTTCATGAGGTCAGTCAACACATCTTTTGTGGGTTCGGGCGCCCTGCCCGGAAATGTGCCATCGGGTTGGGCATTGAGAGTAATAACCCTGCACCCCAGATGACGCAGTAACAGTGGGGTCACTTCACAACTGGCACCGCAACCAGGGTCAACTACCACGGTAAGTCCTGCATTGCGTATCAAATCCAAATCCACCAGTGATATAATGGCGTCCATGTATGTCTTGAGAGCAGTGGAATCCCTTGAAAAACTCCCGGTCCTCTCCCATTCTGCTATGTGGAACTGTTGAGAAAAATAAATATCTTCCACTTCTGCCTCGCCGCTGCGGGAGAACTCTGTACCATCTCCTGCGACGATCTTCAACCCGTTATATTCCCTGGGATTGTGTGAGGCGGTTATCATCACGCCGGCATCTGTATGGCTGCGTACGTAATACTGTAATGCCGGAGTTGGCAGCACTCCAGCGTCTGTAACTTCCCGTCCGGTTGATAGCAGTCCTGCTATTGCTGCACTCTTTAGCATATCACCCGAGATGCGGGTATCCCTGCCCACTGTGACCCTGAGTCCCAAATTGTGCCGTTGCATGTAGGTGCCAAGGCTTTTCCCCAACGCCATGGCCATATCAGCGGTCATTTCCCTGTTCGCAATTCCTCGAACACCATTAGTACCGAATAATTTCATTTTCGTATCACATCTCCAAAAAAGGTTCCAGACCGGATAAATGTTTTTGCTGGTGCAAAATCGTCATTTTGGTGGTCTCCATGCATATTCCTAATGAAGCTTGGACTTTTAGACTTTGTGTTTTATTATGGTGGAAAGACATCTCCTACATGAATGAGGCATAAGACGGCGATCATGAAGCAACCCAGTGAGGTCATTTACGATACGTCACACTGGGAACTATTAACTCAGCTCAGGGAACGGGCAGCCAGTGTACTGTCCGAATTGGAACATGCCGGTTTTGAGTGTTTTATTCACGGCAGTCTTGCCCGGGGTGACGTATCACCCGGCAGTGACATAGATATAATAATTCCAGGAGTAGTGCAATCGTTCAGGGTAGAACTTGCCATGGATGATATGGGGATCACGGGTCGTAAACTGGTGCAGGCCACACCTGGCTCCCTGGTCAAGGCACATATATACCTTTCCCGGAAGACAATGGTTTCATTCCCGTTGACACAGCCTACTGAAAGGGAACTGGATTTTTATGCCTTTGGAGGTATGATAGGGGCCGAGGGCCTGGAAGATATTATCAACAATCGTGTACCAGGTGTAGATAAACGGTTGATGTTGATCGAGCCCATAGCCGAAGGTCATGCAGAGACACCATTATCAGACCTTTCGCCCGGTATTGCAGCAAAGAGGATAGGAGTTGGGCAGGAAATCGTGGAAGAGAGGATACGGGTGCTGCAAAGGCGGGCAAAGGTAGGTATTACCGGTGTGTATATTGACAGACCACTGGCTCAGGATGAGGGGTTCGAAGCTGTGCTCGAGCAGATCATTGCTTCGGATTCACTGGTTCGCAGACGGGTGAAAAATCGACGACGACGTTAATAGTACTATATAAAAAATAGAACGGTTGAGGTATATTTTACCATTGTGGCATGATTACCATATAGTATGGTTTTGCGGCCACATCAATTCACTCTATATTGAATGGCCCTGGTCTTATTCAGAAGACCAAACGCCACCAATTAAGAAAGTTGAAATTTATGTTTAGTCTACTAATTCGGCAATAGCGAATTTTCGCATTACTTTATTGACTTTGATCGTAACTTCATCTCCGACCTTTGTACCAGGTACGAAGATTATGAAACCTTCAACTTTGGCGACACCGTCGCCTTCTCTTGCTAAATCTTCTATCGACACATCGTAAGTTTCTCCGGCTTTTACCGGAGCACTATATTCTTGATTTCCGAACATACTACACATCCTTAAATTTGATTATCCACTACTCTGGCAAAAACACGGAAAAACGTTATCGACGTACAGTTCCATAAATCCTTGAACCAAAACAGCTTCAAATCTTAGATTCTTTTACGTCTTTAGTGTATTTAAGATTTTGCTAATATTGTTCAAAGTTACCATGCGAAAATAAGCATTGAGAAAGTGTTGCTCCATTACCGACAAGATAGGTATTAATTCTCAATTTCGCTAGCTTCCCTTCCCAGAAAATATCCCAGCATGGTCCTGATAATAACGATGGCCCCAAGCATTATGATCTCATTCTGGGTGGGTGCGATAATGGTCTTGAGAATATCGCTGGCAATAAGAAAATCTAATCCAAAAATGATCTTATGGGTAAAATCCCTGCGAATATCAGTATATTCTAAAGATGACCTTCTTATTTCCCGCATCAAGGTCTTAATAAATGCAAGGGCACCGCCAAAAATGATAATTAAGGCACCTATTGATGAAAAGATATATGCAGATACATCGATAAGGTATTGCAGCATACACTAATATTGTATTTTGAATTATAAAGATAATCGCATTATGCTACCAGATCATATTCCCGTTTCCCACAGCCTACCTGTTCGGCATACCTGAGATGTATAACCGGGTCGATACCCCACACATCGGTAATACTCCTTCCGTGATGTCCCATAGTCTCATTGATAAGGTCGATCGTTGCCATATCTATAGCTACCGGATCGCAGGATGCCGTAATACCTATATCCTCTGCAAAATTGGGCGCCGAGAAATTGAAGCAATCACACCCCGGGGTCAGGTCATATATCCAGTTGATATAACCTATCCTGCCAGACAGGCATTTGATAGGGCCCAGTGCCGCTTCACCCAACAACCTTTGCATATTCACGTCCATGTTATCAGGGGTAATGATAGCTTCCTGCGGACAAGAGTCCAAACATGCCAGTTCACCTCTGCACAGTTCATGGTCCACGCTGGCACAGGTATCTCCCAATACAAGGGCATTCCAGGCACAAATATCGATACATTCACCACAGGCGATGCATTTCTCAGGGTCAATGGTTGGCCTTCCCACTATATGAACTCTGGTCTTACCTTCCTTATCCAGGCAACCCATACCCAGGTTCTTGACCGCACCCCCGAATCCAGAGCCGGGATGACCTTTGGCATGGGATAACACAATCATGGAATCAGCTTTTGCGATGGCTGATGCCACGTTTATGTCCTTCAACATTGAACCGGCGATATCCACTCTCACAGCTTCATCCCCGCGCAATCCATCTGCCACAATGAAGGGTGCGTTCATACTGGCCTGGGTAAAACCGTTCATAGCAGCAGACCAGATCAATTCTGCAGCATTGAGTTTCATGCCTTTGTACAGGGTAGTAGTATCGGTGACAAAGGGAATGCCTCCTGCATCTCTGACCAGGTCAACGACCGTGCGCACCAGCACTGGTCGTATGTGGGTGGTATTGCCATATTCACCAGTATGCATCTTAATGGCCACAATATCATCCTGTTTGACTGGCGATATTTCAGGGAACAATTCTTTTATCTGTTCTGGTTGATTGTTTTTCGCTCCCACATCTTTTACTGACCTGAAAAACACTTCATTCAACATAATATCAGTCCTTCAATAGCTATAGATGAAATAATTATATCCTTAAAAACCTATTTACACGGAAAATCTTAAAATGAGTAGTCCTATTTAGATTAAAATTTATTCGTATCCGGAAGTGACAATGCCAAATGAGAAAAATGAAGAATATCGAAGACGGAACAGGCTGGAAAAATGAAAAATCCAAAGAACTATACGGTATTGATAATTGGGGTAGCGGATATTTTGACATAAACCGCAAAGGCAATCTTTTGGTGAAACCTGGTAAAGGTAGGAATAAGGTCGAGATCCTGGAAGTGATGGAATACCTTAAAAAGAACCGGATAAAACCACCTATACTTCTTCGATTTCCCCAGATACTTGAGAGTCGGATAAGCGAATTATATACTTCATTTGAGCATTCGATCGATGAATTCCAGTACCAGGCCTCTTATAAGGGCGTATTTCCTTTAAAGGTAAATCAGCGAAAGGATGTAGTGGAAGAAATAGTCAGGGTTGGCAGGAAATATAATTATGGATTGGAAGCAGGTAGTAAACCTGAACTTATCGAGAGCCTGTTCTTCAAACTGAGCCCTGAATCGCTATTGGTATGCAATGGTTACAAGGACAGTAATTATATTAAGACAGCCCTGCAAGCTACCCATTTCAGGAAGAACATCATTCTGGTGATAGACCAGTTGAACGAGATATATGATATTATCAGGCAATCCAAAAAACTCAGTGTCAATCCCTGTCTGGGTATCCGCATACGGTTATATTCACGAGGGAGCGGTAAATGGATTGAATCAGGTGGTGAAGCTGCAAAGTTCGGATTGACCACCGGCGAACTGCTCAGTGCCATTGAAAAACTTAAAAGTAGTGGTATGTTACAGAACCTGAAGATGCTGCATTTTCATATAGGGTCCCAGATCACAGATATTCGGCGTATACAAAATGCGGTAAAGGAGGCTTCGAGGATCTATGTCGAGGTCAAGAATCTGGTTCCCGGACTGGAATACTTTAATATTGGCGGGGGGCTTGGTATTGATTATGATGGCAGTAAGACCTCGTCTGATGCCAGTGCAAATTACGCCATGCAGGAATATACCAATAATGTGGTGTTCACATTAAAGGAGGTCTGTGACGAGGAAGGTATTGAACACCCGACCATTGTATCAGAGAGCGGAAGGGCAGTGGCTGTATATCATTCCATGTTAATTACTAACCTTGCATATGAAAAATCCATTATACATAATGTGGATTTTGAGGTCAATGAAGACGATTCTAATGTCATCCAGAAATTCCTGAGCTGTTTTAATGAGATAACTGTGAAGAACTATCGGGAATACTACCACGACAGTCTGGAATATAAGGAAGAACTGATCAATATGTTCAACCTGGGCCAGCTGGACCTGGCAGAGAAGGCCAAGGGAGAAACATTATTTTTCAATATATGCCAGAAGATACACAAGTTCATCAATCAGACCGGGAACGAGTCGGAGGAGTTTGATTATGTTCGAAAATTAATGTCAAAGAAATATATCGGTAATTTTTCATTATTCCAGTCCATGCCCGATTTCTGGGCTATAGATCAGCTATTCCCTATCGTGCCTATACAGAAATTGAACATACAGCCCGAGTGTGTAGGGACCATACTTGATATGACCTGTGATTCTGATGGTGAAATAGACCGATTCACTGATGTATTGGACGTAAAGGAAATGCTGGAGTTGCATTCACTTGACAAACAACCCTATTATATCGCGGTACTTCTTCTCGGGGCCTACCAGGACGCTATCGGTGACCTTCATAACCTGTTCGGGGCCGTGCATGAGGTCCATATTGTGGTCAAGGATGAAGACGAATGGGAAGTCAGAAAAATCATTAAAGGGGATAATGTGAGTTCTGTTTTGAAAATGCTGCATTTCAATAGACAGAGCCTGATGAAAAGTATCGAATCATCCATACAAAAGGTAGTAGATGAAGATGAGTTGAATCCCCAGATAGCTAAGAGTATCATGAACAATATGAAAAAAGAGATAAACGATTATACCTATCTTGATTTTTAGGCGTGTTTGCATGAATAAAGAACATTTTACCAGTCATCCCACTGTCCCGATGGATGTGACGGACAGGTCTATCAGTGAGATAACCCATGCTATGACCAGGACCGGATTCCAGGGCAGGAAACTGGGCGAGTCAGTGGAGGCATGGGTCCATATGGTCCAGGAGGATGAGGTCACTATAATGATGGGACTCTCCGGTGCCATGGTTCCGGCTGGTATGAGGGGTATAATTACGTACCTTATCAGGCACAGGATGATCGACTGCCTGGTATCCACAGGTGCCAATATTTTTCACGACATTCATGAGAGCCTGAACCGGAAACACTATGTAGGCACCCATCTGGCGAATGATGAGATCCTGTTCAGCCACGGCATTGACAGGATCCATGATGTGTTCGCAATTGAGGAGGAGTTCAGGGAGGCTGACAGGCTTATCGGTGATTTCGGGTCATCCCTTGACAATGGGAGGGCATATTCATCCCGGGAGTTTATCTCTCTCCTGGGCGCCCGGGTCAGGGAACTGGGTGGGCGCAGCGATTCCATTATTGTGAGTGCCTACGAACATAACGTTCCAATATTCATACCTGCTCTGACGGATTCGTCCATTGGTATCGGATTGGTATATGCCCGCCGCCAGGGACATGAGGTGATTGTGGACCAGATAAAGGATGCGGATGAGATTACGCAGATCGTGGAGCAGTCCAAAAAGACGGGCGTGATATATGTTGGCGGCGGGGTGCCCAAGAACTTTATCCAGCAGACCGAGGTTATTGCATCCCTGATGGGCGGGGATGTGGAAGGGCATGATTATGCGATCCAGTATACTACGGACGCACCTCACTGGGGCGGGCTGTCCGGGTGTACTTTCGATGAGGCTGTGTCCTGGGGTAAGATTGCCGGGAGTGCCAGGAAGGTGCAGGTGTTCGTAGATGCAACGATCGCACTACCGATTGTAGCACATGCACTGCGAGAGCGGATGGAGGGGATTGAACGCAGGGGACCGGTGTTTGAATGGAACGAGGATGGATTAAGGGTGCGGTATGGGTGAGGATTTGAAGTCCGGAGCATAGCACATGAACCTCAATGACCCATATACTGTGACCTACGCCGGAATATATGCAGTATGCGACCGCGAGAACAGGTATGTCGATATTATAGAGAAATCAAACTGCTATGGAGGCTCGGCCTGGACAATGCATCACTATGCAAGCAGTCCCCTGATAGAGACGGTACTATCAGTGGGTAATATGATACGCTATCGCACCAGGACCGGGATCGAACCGCTCAAACTTGAAGCCTCGGTAGCTGCTGCGGGCATAGAATCGGTAAAAGTTTCAGGCAATGAAGTTGCTATTACCTATGCGGGCCTGGGCGGCGGGGGGGTAGGTGCCACGGTATGCCGTGCTAAAAGCCAGGGTGTGCTGCGTTCGGAAATTTCCAGGTCAGGCGGTGGGAGGGCTGCAAAGGGTACCATTACCGTTCCAAGGTATGAGCGGGTATTGGTGGGTATTGATGATACTGATAACAAAGAAGAAGGTGCCACCTGGTCCATGGCCCATAACATTGCATCAGCGGTTGACCTTGATGAAGTAAAATATCTATCACATGCCCTTGTGCAGTTGTTTCCGGCTCCGGCAAAGACCCAGAACTGTGTATCAACAGTACTGGAATTTGCCTGTATTAACAATGATGCTAAACAGTCCTTGCTCGGGGATATCAAATCGGCCCTGGAACAGTACAGTGTCTCCAGTGAGACCGGCATGGTGGTACTGGATGATTTCGATGCTTCACCACTTGAGGATTACAGCAGGGAATGCAGGACAAGGATACTTACGAAAGAATATGCCCTGAAGACAGCCAGGTTGAAACAGGTCCAGATATGGCTGGAAGGTAACGGAGTCATAGGCGCACTGGCTGCTCTGCCCTGGTATACCAGACCAAATGAGTCTGTTAAGTTAGAAATACCTATATGATCTTGTCAGGGACCTTTTAATTTGCAATCATATTGACCCAGTCTATTCCAACGTCTATATTTCGCGCACGATATGGATATTTGAGAATGGTATATAGTGTTTTTTACCTGCTGCTTCTCCTTCCAGTGGGAAGAATACAATATAGTGTTCCTCGTGTTTTACTTCAATAACGTTGGCTGAAGTGATCCAGCTATCAAATTTCATTTTGCCGTCATCACCTATATAGCGTCTGGATTCAATCAAATATTTTCTTTCAGTCATACAACCTCACCTTGAAACGAACCACTAATTCCATTAAATACTATGTCTGGGAAGGATATTAAACCTATTTGCGCTTATTAAACGGATGATTTAAATAGACTATATTACAATAGAAATACCAAACCAAGCAGTAGTACTTTTGGTGGTGACAACATGCAGGAAAAGCTTGACATATCACGAGTGGGGAACACTATAGACCTGGACCCTTTCAGGATCGACGAGGTACTTGAAAACGGCACATGTACCTTTGTTTCATCGAAATTCTTCAATAAAGGTGTTTACCGGGTAAAGAACAACCAGACCAGGCGACTGGAAGATTTTGCCATAAACATCGATAAGATAGAAGCAGCTACCTATGAAGGTCTTGTCGAGGAGTTTGGAGAGGGTTGTGTGGATGCCAATCTTTGGGATGATGTGCCTGATGGCTCAATGGTCTTCTTTTACTCATTCAAACTGGAAAAAGACCTGGTCAAACAGCATACCGGGAAAAAGGAAGATTACCTGGAAGCCTGATCTACAATTCTCTTTGTCCGCGTAAGGTCTCCAGCAACATTCCTTCTACAATTATGGGATAATCCTTTTTGGCGCTGTCAAGAGCGTTGGTCAATTTCCATTCTTTTTCAGAATATATCGTTAGTATTGGTTCACCCTTCTTAACAGTCTCGCCTTTCTTCTTGTGTATCAGAACACCGGCTCCTTCATCATTAGGTGCACCTGCCATTCGTGCAATCTCTACAATGCGTTTGTTATGGAACTCAACTATGTATCCTTCAGACGGTGCAAATATCTGTGCAGTCTTGTCCCCTATTGATATATCACCTGAAGTTACACCTGGATTTCCACCCTGTATCTCAATGATATCACGCATTTTTTCAAGGGCCTTTCCTGATCTTAATATCTCATACGCCATATTCCTGCCATCGCCCCTGCTTGCAGTTCCACCCATCTCAAGCATCAGTCCTGCAAGACCCACACTCTTCTGGATAAGGCTGTTGGGGCCTTCCATGGATTCAAGTACCTTCAGGGCTTCTGCCACTTCCAGCCCGCCACCCACGGTCCTCCCTATCGGGGATGCACCGTAGGTCATGGCACACTCCACCTGCATGCCCAACCTGGCTCCCAGGTCAATAAGACCGCGGGCCAGAGCCCTGCCCTGTTCCGCGTCAAGTATCTTAGTACCCGAGCCGGTCGGGATGTCGATGACCACGCAATCAGCGCCCACAGCGCCTTTTTTAGCCATGATGCTTGCCAGCAGCTGGCAGCTTGGGTCCAGCGACAACGGGTATTCCACTCGTATGAGCTTATCATCAGCAGGTGCGATATTGGTAGCTCCGCCCCAGACTATAACGCCGCCGACCTTTTCAGTCATTGATTTAATCTCATCTGCATTAAATTCCACAGGTGCCAGTATTTCCATCAGGTCTGCCGTCCCACCTGCACCGGTTATGGCCCGGCTGCTGGTCTTTGGGATAAGCAGTCCTGCTGCAGCTACAATAGGTACGATGAGCAATGATATCTTGTTCCCTGGCACACCGCCGATACTGTGCTTGTCCATAATGGGGTGGGTATCGAACTCAAGTTTCTCCCCGGTATCGATCATTGCCCGGGTCAGCCATTCAGTCTGCTCGGCAGGCAGGCAGTTCATATGGGAAGCTGTGATAAATGCAGTCATCTCAATATCGCTGAGATTTTCTTTTACAATATCTTTCACCAGGTCATACATATCTTCCCTGGTGTATTTTCTACCCTCCATGATATTCTTGATGGTTCTTACAGAAGCCGGTTTTGTGGCCGGCGTGATCTCAAGACGTTTGGCATCATTGATATGTTCAATTATCTCGTGATATACCCCGATTGTGCCCTGGGGAATAATGTCATCAGTCGTATCCACAATAGCAGTAAGGTAACCATGGTCTTTCAATTTGACCCGGTCACCTGCCATAACGCCCAGTTCCTTTGCGTCCAGGTTGTTCAAAACAACTTTGTGTTTGCTTACTTTGATATTGATTGGTTGAACCGATAGTTCCATAATGTCACCATTGTTAAATGTGTAATTAATTTAATATTAGTTTAAAATTATATTAAACTATTGTATTTTTCATCTCAGCACCCAGCGAGGTCAACAGGTGTTCACGCAACACATTTGCTTCAACGCTGGTCCTGTCACGAGGCCTTGGCAGTTCTACTTTGAATATCTCTTTGATCCTGCCCGGGGGTGACGTGAATACTACAACCCTGTCTGCCATATATACTGCCTCGTCCACACTATGGGTAATGAACAATAACGTCTTTTTGTCCCGTTCCCATATCTTTAACAATTCCTGCTGGAGCCTGTTCCTGGTCTGCGCATCCACTGCACCAAAGGGTTCATCCATTAACAGCACTTTAGGGTCGTTGACCAGAGCCCTTGCAATTGCAACTCGCTGTTTCATTCCGCCGCTCAGCTCGTGGGGATAGCTTTCAGCAAACTTTGACAGGCCTACCAGTTCCAGGTACTGCCTGGCTGTATCCTCCCGCTGAACTTTTGGGACTTTTTTCAATTCGAGGCTAAATGTAATGTTCTTAAGCACAGTTCGCCACGGGAATAATGAATATTCCTGGAATACCATGCCTCTGTCAGGCCCGGGTCCTTTTATTGGTTCGCCGTCTACGGTAATTATGCCGGTGTCCGGTGTTTCAAGTCCGGCTATGATCCTGAGCAGTGTGGTCTTTCCGCATCCTGACGGCCCGATAAAGCAAACAAATTCTTTATCTTTCATCTCAAGGTTAATATCTGAAAGAGCAGGGACCTCATCCCCCTCTTCAGTATGGTATGTCATATTGATGTTGTGTATTGAAAGCATTGTATCACCAGGTCAGACAACCACACCAGACTGCCATCTAAGCCACCATTCCTGTACGAGATACCTGAACACCCTGTCGATGATCAGTGCGATCAGTCCCAGGACAAGCATGTAGGTAAGTACCAGATCCATGTGATGCAGATCGTTCCAGTGCCATATCTTCCAGCCAATGCCGTTAGTACTGACACCGAAAAGTTCGGCGGCCACAACACACATCCAGCCCACGCCCATACCCACCCTGATACCAGTAGCGATCGAAGGGAGGGCAAAAGGCAGTGCGATCCTGAAGATAATATCTTTATTGCTGGTGCACCCAAGTACCTTTCCCGATTCCACCAGCACCCGGGGTGTATGCTTGAACCCGGTATAGGTATTGATAAGTATGGGGAATACCGCTCCGATAAATATCACGAATCCGGCCGCGTATTTAGTGAGTCCGAACCAAAGAATGGCAAAAGGTATCCATGCAAGGGGCGGGATGGGCCTTATCATCTCTATGATCGGGTCCACTGCCCTGTCAATGTTCTTGAACCATCCCATCAACGTGCCGATCGGTATACCCACCATTACGGCCAGTCCGATACCTAACACAAAGTAATTGAGACTTGTCAGTATATCGCGGTACAGTTCCCCTCCCTGAACAAGTTTAATAAAAGCTGATACGACGCTGGTGAAACTGGGCAAAATATATTTAACATCAATGATCCTTGCAATGATCTCCCAGATGAGCAATGCTGTAGCTATAGATATTACTTCAATACTTCGTTTTCTGGAGCCATGGCCTCTCTTCATATCAGGTAAAAAGAGTTAATGGATGAAGAGTCTTACTTTTCATCCGTCTCAGCTATTATTTTATTGTAGAAACTCAGGTCGAACAGGTCATCCTGGCTCAACAGTTTGTCTGTATATCCCAGGTCGTACTGCACACTGGCATATTCAAGAGTTGTGTTCAGTTCAATACTGGGGTCAGAGACCCAGTTGCCGTCCCATTCATGGATCGATCTGTTGGCAATCTCATATGAAACGCCGATATCATCAGCGAATATCTGTGCGGCTTCTTCTGGATGTTCGATGTTATAGTTGGTGGCGTTAATATGAGTCCTGACGATCTGTTC
>JAMJFV010000289.1 GCA_023544495.1 ANME-2 cluster archaeon | reverse complement strand
CCGGGATCCTTAACGACTACAACAAATCCCAATGGAAATAATCTTGGCAATGGAATTACCGGTAACAGTAACAATAATTGGTCACTTGAGAACATGGATCTCACACCCTATACAGGGAATAAAATACTCATTGGATTCAGATTTAAGTCTGATACTGCCATAAACGATGAAGGCTGGTATGTTGACGATATCCATGTCACATCAGGCATGACAATTCAATTTAGTGATGATGCAGAAACTTCTGTTGAGATAAAAACACTGAGTGTTAACGTAACGTATCCTCATCTTACCCTAATAAACTCCACGGATCCACTTACAGAAGCCACTACCTTACAATATGATCAGCATACCAGGCAGGTAATCCTACAGGAAGACGCAGGTCATCCAGGATTCTATTCAGGATATTTTTTCTATGATCCTTTTGTTGAGCAATATTCGGGTAATTACACAATAATCCTTGATACTTCAATAAATAATACTCCAGTAACGGCTGCCACTCAATTCCAGACCACAATATTCGGGTGCCAGAACTGCCATAATAAAAAATTTAGTGGAAGTGAGACCAGTTTTATCCACGGCGAAGGCGGAGGTATGCAATCCTGCATGTACACCTGTCACAGCGGATCACGTGGATTTCTTTACCCTGGAAGTCCGGCATTCTTTGGTCCGCCATTAGCTGCAAATCCCTTACATGTTCATGAAATGCAATACGGACATAGTGGCGGATTCTTTGATGGGGCCTGGTATGCACAACCACCATATAATATATCATCCCATGTAATCACAACAACATGCAAACAATGCCATACACCCTTTATTCATGATAATGCAGGTACTGATACGGCACAAATTGCAAATTATACCCTTTACGGTACTAATAACAGTTTCCCATCAGGTACACACAAGAACCTGACCTGTGAATTCTGTCACGGTGATCTGAATTACCCTGAAATACCTCCTGTTCAATATCAATTAACGGGGACCCTTGGTGATTATAGTCCTACTTTTACATCCAGTGAAGCTTTCACTGATACTTATATTGTAGAAGTAACCGGCACTGAAAATATGACTATAACGATCACGGGTAATGATAGTACAAAAGTAGTTGAATTATATGTTATCGGACCGGTAGACAATGTGACAGCAGGACTGCAAGGACCGTGTGATAGCAATCCATGCGATGTGATCCAAAACCTTACATCACCTGTCAATGTTGATATCATCAATCCGGCCAATGGAACATGGATAGTCAAGGTTTTCAATTTGCAGGAAGGCATAATAGATTATTCCATATCAAGCAATTATCCCATTGAGGAAAAGCCAATAATCCGGATTCCGGAATGCAATTCCTGCCATAATTCAGACAGTACAAATGATGCTTATACGGAATATGAAATCCCGGATTGGAACCCGGGCTTTGCACATGCCGATACTAACAATGACAGTATTTTGGATATTCAATGCAGGATGTGTCATAATGCAATGCATGACATAATAGTTAAAGAGTGTCAAGACTGTCATGCTACGGCACCCTCCAATCATCCTGCACTTGACCCCCCTGAGTTCACTCTTTATCCTGCAAGTGAGTGCCTGTCGTGTCATGGTGACCCTCATGAAGTAGGTGGTACGTCCTGTGTTTCATGTCATGAGGTAATATCCTCATCAGATCTGGCTTTAAATTTGGGCTTGCATTCCACCCTCAACGGCACTTCAGATGTTGACAATGGGGATTGTGAAACATGCCATTTCTCTAATCCCCATGCAGGCCCGAATACGGCAAATACATTTTATTGTGAAGATTGTCATACACCTGCTGGTACGGGACCAAACAAATCTACCATCGAATTTGAAGAGAAAAAACATGGCAGAGCTTCATGTGTAGATTGTCATGTCGCAGATGGGATATATCATCAGAATAATCCACGGGGTTCAGTGGTCAATACATCATATGCGAATAGGTACAATCCCGGAGATGTGAACGTTACCGATTGTATTGATTGCCATTATG
>JAMJFV010000288.1 GCA_023544495.1 ANME-2 cluster archaeon | reverse complement strand
CAATAGAGGTTCCCGTCAAAATATGTGAATAACATCACCATTCATGATAGGTTGTTTAATGTGGAATCGCATTGCATAGCTTAACGGATAGGATTGACAGGATAAGAATAGTTCTCACCATCCTGTAAATCCTGTAAATCCTGTAAATCCTGTATATACCCGATGATTTAGAAATGTTTTTATATAGTTATTAGTGTGAATGCCCGGGAGGCGATGTATTTGCCAACTACAAGAAATAATGTAAAAGTATTCGCACTAATGGGGATATTCATCATAAGCGCGATTTTAATGAGCGGCTGTACAGATGAGATTGACAATAAAGACGTTAATGATACACTTCCGGAAGACTTGCCCGGTGAAATCGAACATACAGAAGATGTACCAGAACATCACTGGGGTTATGAAGGTGAAGGAGGACCGGAAAACTGGGCTGAACTGGGATACCCTGAATGTTCAGGTTATGAACAATCACCTGTCGATATACCAGCCGGAACGTTACTTCACAACGCTGACATCACATTCAACTACAATCCATCCGAGCTTACTATTGTCAACAACGGGCATTCGATCAAAGTGGAATATGATGAGGGAAGCTCGATTGAGGTAGAGAACAATACCTTCCAGTTGCTGCAGTTACATTTCCACTCACTTAGTGAGAATACCATCATGGGTGAACACTCTGATATGGAGATGCATTTGGTGCACCAGAGCAATGAAAGTGAGTATGCAGTGATAGGGGTCATGATAGAATCCGGACCTGAAAATAATGCGTATGCACCGGTATGGGAGCACATACCTGTAGAGATGGGGGACGTTCAAACCATACGTGGTACGAATGTTAATGCAGTTGATATGCTTCCTGAAAATCTTACGTATTATCGATTTGACGGGTCATTTACCACTCCACCCTGCACGGAAGGTGTCAAATGGTTCCTGATGAGCACTCCTGTTGAACTTTCGACTGAACAGATACATGCTTTCAAAGAAATCTACTCAAATAATTTCCGACCTGTCCAACCACTTAATGCTCGTGAATTTTACTAATAAATATCGAACACAAACATCAGAGAGAACACAATAATGGGGACCGGATGTCCCCACCTTTTTTTAAATAACGATGAAATGATCGAATCTTATTTCCCAATCACGACCATCACATCCTCCACTTCAAGTACATCAACCGCATGGCCTTCAGACAATATCTCGCGCTCAAAAGCCACCGAATCAGGTTCAAGTCTTATTGTCTCGCCGCCTGCCTCGATGGATATTGCCCCTGCCACAGCCTGCTCTGCAATGGTTGCAGCATCAGCTCGTTTCAAAGCACCGATAATGGCTCCTGCCCTATCACGGAACCTGGGTCCGATCACACCCATATGTGGCTTCACGCTACTCACGCGATACTCGAACTCGGGTTCACCTGCCATTACATCTATTTCAGCGTTCACA
Organism: ANME-2 cluster archaeon; assembly: GCA_023544495.1. GTDB lineage: Archaea > Halobacteriota > Methanosarcinia > Methanosarcinales > Methanocomedenaceae > Methanocomedens_B. The sequence continues at coordinate 591 of JAMJFV010000288.1, read as the reverse complement.
GTCCCGGCGATATCGGCCACATCCTGGATACTCCCGTAAATCCTGATCCGGCCCAGGGGTGCATTCAATGCCATACCATTATCAGATTTAAAGCGCCGTATGGCAGCAGTAATCTCCTTCACCAGATCGCCTGAGCTCTCAACAGCTGCATCGATAGCGGACTCATCCACGACGGGCCACGTATCAGTATGCACGCTGTGGTCATGTAGCTGTGAGAACACCTCTTCTGCAAAGTAAGGAATGAACGGGCCCAGCATCCTGGACAGGGAGTCTACGGTCAAATACAGGGTCTGCTGAGCTGCCTGTTTTGCTTTTGCATCATCACCATACAGCCTGGATTTAACGAGTTCGATATAATTGTCTGCCAGGGTATCCCATGCAAAGCCCCTGATATTCTTCAAGGTCTCATCGAACTGGTATGCGTCCATGCTGGCAGTGGTTTCCCTGATAAGGGTGTTCAGTTTGCTCAGCAGCCAGCGGTCGATGGTCCTGTACTGCACCCTGCCGGGTTGGAAACCCTCAAGGTGAGGCATGCAGAACCTGACAATGCTCCAGAGTTTCTGCTGGAACCGGTTAGCAGCTACTACATCC
>JAMJFV010000287.1 GCA_023544495.1 ANME-2 cluster archaeon | reverse complement strand
GGGCGTGATAGCAACAAGTCCTGCGACAATTCCGGTCGCAAACCCGAGAGCAGTTGGTTTTCCGGTATGGGACCATTCTGCTGCCATCCACGCAAGTCCTGCAGCTGCCGGTGAAATAAACGTTGTTATAAACGCAAGTCCGGCAATCTCATTCGCAGCGAGGGCTGACCCTGCATTGAACCCGAACCAGCCAAACCATAAAAGCCCTGCTCCAAGAAGGGTAAGGGTAACATTGTGCGGCTTAATAGCATCCAGGCCATATCCTTTCCTTTTGCCAAGGAAGACAAGAATGGCAAGAGCAGAGATACCTGAGGTTATATGGACGACCGTCCCTCCTGCGAAATCAAGTGCCTCCCCGGTAAGGAATCCGCCGCCCCATACCCAGTGGCAGACAGGTGCGTAGACGATAAGACTCCACAGGGCGATGAATGCGATGTACGACCTGAACTTGATACGCCCGACAATAGCACCCGAGATAAGGGCTGGTGTTATTATGGCGAACATCCCCTGGAACACAACAAATGTGTATGTGGGAATCGTGCCGGATATGGAGTAAAGGTCGATTCCATGAAGGAATGCATGTTCAAATCCACCAATGAACCAGTTCCCGGTCCCGAATGCAAGCGAGTAACCAATTATCACCCACTCGATAGTGATAACACCCATCGCAATGAAGGAATGCATCATACTGCTCAGGACATTCTTGCGCCGGACCATCCCGCCATAGAATAGCGCTAGTCCGGGGAGCATGAATAAGACAAGCGCAGATGATATCAGGACCCATGCTGTATCTGCTGCAACAATAGCCAAATCTTTTACCTCCTAAATTGCCTCTGGCCCGTTTTCATCGGTACGTATCCTGATCACGTTCTCAAGTGGCAGCACGAATATCTTGCCATCTCCTATCTCACCCGCATCACCGGTTTTGGCACCCTGACGTATTGCCTTGATCGTTGGTTCAAGGAATTCGTCATTCACTGCAATGTCGAGCCTGATCTTCTCAAGGAGGTTCACTTCATACTCTGATGCCCTGTAGACCTCTAAATGTCCTTTCTGTTCCCCATAACCAGAAGCAGAAGATACTGTCATCCGGTTCACTTCAACCTTCTGGAGTTCCCGCTTGACCGCATCAAGACGTTCTGGTCGTATTATTGCTATCACATATTTCATAATTACCACCATACGATAGCCTACTTCTTAATATAAATAAGTTTCTATAAACTAACTATAAAATGTATTAATGTTGAAATCATCATGTCTGTAGAAGCGACTAGCCTATGGATATTAATAATGACAGCGAGATTGGGTCAGAGAACTGAGCGACCTCGGTGGCGATGGGTACATAGAAATGGGTGAGGAAAATTACTATGAGACGCCGCCGGGTGAGGTTACTTATTTCCTGGATATCTTTGTGGTCTTTTCGTGCTTTAAATTGAAACATTCAACTAAATTCCGCTATTTGCATAGTTCCATAGTCCTGTCATTAAAGATAAAGAATAATCTGGATGCTGTTCATCGAAGGTAACAAATCACAATCTAAGGAATCAGCATCAGATTAACAGTTGTTTGATAATTTGATTCGAAAACTGGATCAGGCTTCCTGTATCTCCTGCAAAACCTTTAAACATATGTGAGAACATTGTTTAAGGGAACATGGAAAAAAATGATTTAGAGGAAAAGGCCCAGATGATGACTCTGGAAGCCCTTATCGCATCCTTGCTGATAATATCAGCAGTGTTGTTCGTTGTATCACAGGTACCACCCCAGGCACAGCAGGGAGAAAGCTTTTCGAATCTGCAATTGAATCATTACGGTGAAGATCTATTGAACATACTGAAAAAAAGTCCCTCACCGGTTGCGGATTATGATAATCTGGTACAGTATTACATAGCTGAAAATGATTATAGTGAGTTAAACGCCCTTATGGAGGATAGTCTGCCTGATAATATAGGATACAGTGTTTCACTGGTATCCGGCAATGATAAGGAATTACTATTTTCTAATGGATATCCTGTAGGTGAGCAGGTCGTTGTAAGTGAGATCGTT
>JAMJFV010000286.1 GCA_023544495.1 ANME-2 cluster archaeon | reverse complement strand
GGACTCGTTGAGAATGCATTTTCTGCAGATGTCGTATTCATCGATTCATTAAAGGTGACGGTTATCACGGTCGTTACGGGAACGTCTGTTCCGGTTGGAGTGTTACCGATCACGGTTGGTGGTGTGTTGTCTGATTCTGCTGCTGTGGTAAAGTTCCAGAGGTACACTGTTGCGAGAGGATTACCAGCCAGATCTTCTGCTCCTGTTGCGATGGTAACCTCGTATAGTGTAGAGGGTGTAAGATCAGCAGATGGAGTGAAGGTCATGGTATCACCAGACCAACCGAAAATCCCGTTAACCGATGGACTCGTTGAGAATGCATTTTCTGCAGATGTCGTATTCATCGATTCATTAAAGGTGACGGTTATCACGGTCGTTACGGGAACGTCTGTTCCGGTTGGAGTGTTACCGATCACGGTTGGTGGTGTGTTGTCTGATTCTGCTGCTGTGGTAAAGTTCCAGAGGTACACTGTTGCGAGAGGATTACCAGCCAGATCTTCTGCTCCTGTTGCGATGGTAACCTCGTATAGTGTAGAGGGTGTAAGATCAGCAGATGGAGTGAAGGTCATGGTATCACCAGACCAGGTCTTCGTCCCTGCAACCGATGGATTCGTTGAGAATGCACTATCTACGGATGTCGTATTCATCGATTCATTAAAGGTGACGGTCATCACGGTCGTAACAGGAACGTCTGTTCCGGTCGGAGTGTTACCGATCACGGTTGGTGGTGTATTCTCGGGTTCTGCTGGGTTAAAAGGTCCCGGTATAATTGTGACATCGCCAAAGCTTGCGTTAACATAATGGGAAGCCAGCAAAAGAGAGCCTTGTTTTAATTCCCCTCCGACACCGATACCGCTGACGGTCCAATCCAAAGGCTCAGGAGAACCTTGCTCCCACACTTTGAGGGAATAGTAAGTGTTACCATTGATTGTCTGGGCTCTCATCTTGAACATATAGGTAACACCAACTTCCAGATGTTTTTCGCTCATATCGTTCGCGATAACCTTCATGTCATTTCCTATAATTTTCAGCCTGTAATCTTTGAGTTGGGAATCCCATATGTAAACACCAAGAGCCCCGAGCGGCCACCATCCATACCTGGGCTGCGTTCCGTCCCTGTCATAGTGCCCCTGCCACCTCATAATAATACCAACATTTGGACCCCATGGCAATGAAGAATCAAATTGTTCATTGATAGTGATCGGCACCGTCACTTCATAGTCCTCCCATGTATTATCCCCCATTGCAACGAGACGATCGTACCCGATTATGGATGGACGGATACTGTTTGGCTCTTTGGTCCACAGACCATCAACGACCTGGACGGAATCCTGTATGTTGGTCACACTGCTCCAGTTGATGGAGTAGGATTTCGGCCATATATTATAGCAGGAGTAATTGACTGTTACAGTTTCAGACTTAACATTTCCAAAACTATCGGCCGCATTGATGATTAACTGATTGTCGCTGCAATTTAATTCCGCATAGTCAATCTCAATATTAAAATCACCATTAGATTGTAGACGCCTACCATCGGGCCCAATAGAAAGGGGTTGAGAAATTCCATTATTTAAGGAATAATTCAACGATGCTATGCCGGATAGATCAGACGTATTACCCAGGATATTTACCCATTGTTGGGGATTACCTCTCTGTCCAAATCTCTGGGAAGTTCCATACCAAAGAGTAATTATTGGAGGAGTTGTATCTGAAAGAGTTGTATCTACCATAAGCTCTACGTGATCACTGGTAACGGTTCCGAAGTCATTTGTAATTATACACCTAAATGTCGTTCCTTTATCGGATAGTGTCGTTGCAGGTGTTGTATAGGATGAACTATATGCTCCTTCGATATTCACACCATTCTTCTGCCACTGATAATATAACGGTGCCGTTCCTGTTGCCTTAACACTGAATGTTGCGGTTTCTCCAATCATACTGGTCTGACCTGCAGGGTGAGTTATGATACTGGGAGGAATATCCAGAGGCCATACCGGTGCTCCTCCGCCTCGGGGCACTATTATGGCAGTATAACGTACCGGCATCG
>JAMJFV010000285.1 GCA_023544495.1 ANME-2 cluster archaeon | reverse complement strand
TAGTCCAAACGAAAGCCGTATACTGGAAATCGGTACGTACGGTTTGATGAGGAGGGGATGGCCGTAAGGTCTCTTCTTTACTCTACTCGTAATATCGCGAATATGGACATCCAATGCAAGGTTGAGGATGCCTCAGACTTGTAGTCCGACGGTGGAACGGCTGGGGCGAATTAAACTACCTTTATCAAAAATATCAACCCCCACCACTCAGTCCCCCTACCTAAACCACAACCCCTTCTCCTTTAGCTCTTCAATCACACCCTTCTTCTTCTCAAACTCCTTCACCCTCAGTTCCTTTCGCTTGATCTTACCGCTAATCGTCTTAGGCAACTCCTCAACAAATTCAATCTCCCTCGGATACTTATACGGAGCCGCCACCCCCTTGACATACTGCTGGATATCCACCACAAGCTCCTCCGAAGGCGCATATCCCTCCTTCAGCACAACAAAGACCTTAACAATCTCCCCCCTGATCAGGTCCGGGCTGGGTATCATCGCACTTTCAAGGACAGCCTCATGGGAATCAACCACACTCTCAACCTCAAACGGCCCGATCCTGTACCCGGAACTGATACACACATCATCTGCCCTTGAATCAAACCATATATACCCGTCCTCATCCATCATTGCCAGGTCACCGGTCAGATACCAGTCGCCCACAAAACACTCCGCAGTTTTTTCCTCCTTATTGTGATAACCCTTGAACAGCATCGGATGGTCCCGTACAATAGCAATGACCCCCCTCTCGCCAACCGGCAGGCGTTCTCCAGTCTCGGGATCCACAATAGCCCCCTCAACCCCTGGTGTGAACTTACCCATCGACCCCGGCCTGACCTCCATTCCAGGTATATTGCACGCAATAGCACAGGTCTCGGTCTGCCCGTACCCTTCCCTCACAAGTATCCCAAACTTCTCATCAAAGAACCTGACAATGCCAGGTGTGCATGGCTCCCCCGCAGTCAGGATGACCTTCAGGTTATCCAGGTTATATCGCTTATCCGCATCATCAATTGTCGCCATTGACCTAAGTTCCGTGGGGGTCATACACGCCTTGTTTATCTTCCATTTTTCAAGCAACTCGAACCATTTTTCAGGTCCGAACCTGCCCGAGTAATGGAAATTCGCAGCCCCTCCGTTTACAATGGCCCCGAATGGTGCCCAGTACCATTTAGCCCACCCGGGTTCTGTAGTTGCCCAGCATAGCTCGTCCGGCTGTGTATCCCACCAGTAATACCTGTTCAGCCTGTCAAAACAGTACATTAATGAATGAGTGTGTAACACACCTTTGGGTGCACCTGTGGTTCCTGAAGTGTAATTGATGGTCAGGGCATCGGAACTTGTAAGTTTTTCAAGCCTTAGATCTCCTGATGCCTTATTGATCTCCTGCCTGAAATCTGTCCATCCTTTCCTTTCACCTGAAAAGAACAGGGTGTCAATTGAGATCTTATCTCTTATTGCATCAACCTCATCGGCAACTACAGGATCGCTCGTGATCAAGGCCCTGGCACCGGCATCCAGTATCCTGTATTCAATATCTCCCCTCCTAAGCATTACCGTACAGGGAACGACTACGCCGCCAATTGCCCAAATGCCAATACTTACAGTATAAACGTCTGTTCCCCTTGGAAGTAATACCATAATCCTGTCACCTTTTACGATACCGGAATCCCTCAGGACATTCCCGAACCTCATGGCATTGTCCCACACTTTCCTGTATCCTGCTTTCTCAACATTCCCATCCGGATGCTCGGTAATTGCCATCAACTTCGTGCTGTCTTTTGCCCAATTCCTGATGGTATCAATAAAATTGTAATCTTTGGGAATATCCCATTTGAACGTCTTTCTCTCCTCTTCGTAATCAAAAGGTGTTTTATCCATTCCATTATCTCCCAATATTTTCTATGTTGCCACAGTAATTAAAATTATATGATTTACTGATATTAAAATTAGGGCATGCATTTTTTACCCATTACCACCTTACTACCATCAATGGAGGACTACCATGGACTGGGGTATGCAAAACCGGATATCACAAATCATAAAACCCA
>JAMJFV010000284.1 GCA_023544495.1 ANME-2 cluster archaeon | reverse complement strand
GTACAGTAACAGGTGCCGCCGGCGGATCGGACTGTACCGGATGTCATCAGGGCGATGGCATACCAGGTTCAGCAACCATCAATATGACGCTGTTCAACCAGACGCCCCATGTTAACATCAATGGCGGTAACGCTACCAACAGCATGTCTTGCTGGGAGTGCCATGGAAATGGTTCGGAACAGACCGAATCAGATCATATTATCAATGCTAACCTTTCGCTTGTGAAGACCTGTACTAATAGTTCATGTCACGGTAACACCAGCAGTCCTGAGAGCAGGTTCAATATCATATCTCATTCACCTACATCCGGCTTAACGTACGTTCGCACCGATGCCGCTTCAGCAGATTGTGATGACTGTCATGCTGTACTTGATGTACTGATATACAATTCAACATATCCTGGTACAAGTGGCAACAGCAGCATGGTACTTAGAAGTGGCCCTGTCGCCCATTATATTAAAGATATCACAGATAATGCCACAGACAAACATTATGTGATCGACTCTGTGGGCTGGGGTGTCCAGGGCTCCCAGGGCTGTGTCTTCTGCCATAAAACTGCAAACGGTACCGTGTTCAATGCTACCCCCATCACCCACGGGGGTACCAACTGCTACGGCTGCCACATCGTCGGCACCACCACCCTGCACGACCAGGGTGTTATCAACGCCTCCCAGGGCGGCAGGGACTGTGTACTGTGCCATGGTGAATCTGGTGGAATGCCTGACATCAATGTCAGTGCCTTTAACTCCAGCGTGCATGCTGATCTTAACAGCAATAACGCCGCCACCGGGTTGACCTACAACCTCAGTAAAGCCTGCTGGGCCTGTCACGGCAACGGTAGCGACCCGGGCAACCAGCACCCCTCCAACCCATTGAGTGCAACCAACCCAGCCAACACCACCTATCCGCTGGACTGTACCGACGGTGACTGCCACGTCAACGGCACGCCAACAGGCAGCACCTTCGATGATCCCATCCCCAATACCACCGAACACATCCCGTTCGGTCTCAGTGACGACACCGACATCACCACCCCCAACAACTGCTCAGCCTCCTGTCACCTGAACAGCCTTACCCCGCACATTGAACCCATCAACGGCACCCGCAGCGAGACCGACCTCTCCAACGTCTCGCACTATGGCAACATCACCAGCAGCAACATCTCCAAGGTCCAGAATCCCACAGGTCTTAACTGTGTCCTCTGCCATAAGAACACCACTAACAATGCCACCTGGGGTGGTGCAACACAAATGCGCCATCCAGTTAATAAAACGGACGATTTCTGCCAGAACTGTCACGGCATTGCTTCCACCTTCCACAGAGTGAACATTTCCACAGCCGGCGACATTCATGACGCCTTTGACTGGGAAGCCGATGGTGCAGATTATTACGAAGACCCCCCGATAAATAAGCAGCGCCAGGATAATGAAGGCTGCTATGCCTGTCACGAAGAAAAAGCCATCATGGGCAGTACTACCGATGCCAATACCATGATATGCGAAGAATGCCACTATAACACTTCAGTAGGTCCGTTCAACACCACCAATATCAGTATGAGGTCGGATGTTAACGCCACCCTGCCGCGGGTATTCAACCACATCAATGATTCCAGTGCAGTAGTTGTAGCCTCCAACATGAGCCAGTACTTCAATTCCAGCACAAACATCACCTCCCCATCCAGCTGTTATGCCTACAATGTCACAACCGGTGAAGGTACCTGTCACGGCGTCAACCAGGGCAACAATTCCAGCGGTTACTATGCTTTCTACCGTTGGGATACCGACCATTCTTATGATGCCATGTCCCCGTATCGCTGGACCACCACTATTGACCGCCTTCCCAATACTACCGACTGTCGTATCTGCCACCTTGGTGCTAATTCCACAGTAGGTATCTTTGTCGATAACGCCTCCTGGGGTTACCCAATGAACGTGACCAGTACCAAACCTACAATAGTAACTCATACCAATGCAACAGCCCAGGCCAGTGACTGCTGGAGTTGCCATGTGATCGGCGGTGTCCAGCCATTTGACTTCCATGATGTCAATATCACTGGCG
>JAMJFV010000283.1 GCA_023544495.1 ANME-2 cluster archaeon | reverse complement strand
CGATACATGAAAGAACTGATGCATAAATTCAGGTTCACATATGAAGATATCAGCAAAGGCACAGGTATAGAAGAGGGGCGGTTACGAGCTATTAATAAAATAGAAGATCCGACGCCGGAAGAAAACATGCTGCTCAAACAATTTTCCTTAAAGATCACAAAAGAGCGCGGTGAGGAGGAGGGAGAATAGAACATCGGTGTGTTTATGTAAGGGGGTTTTCCCCTTTACAATACCATAAATAGGAACATCTGTGCCAGCCCTACTATAATGCCGAGTACTCCGCCGATTATGGTGATGTAGCGAAGTTCGTTGGAGGATACTCTCATGACGATATTTTCCAGCTGGTTCAGGTCATAGCCGTCTATTTTCTTTTCGATTATACCTTTAAAGTCCACTTCACCTTCTATCCTGCGGATAAATTCTGTAATGAGTCCGTCCTTGTTCCTGTTGAGTGACTTTTTCACCTTCGAACGCATATAGGAATTGATGGTCACGTTTATTTTCGAGAGTATCTCGCTTTTGCCCTCATAGTCTGAAGACCTGAAGAAATCATCGACCATACTATCTATCTCCGTGCCAAGGTCGAGGTTCTTTAATATCTCGGTCAGGTCTTTTATTGATATCAGTTCTTCCTCCACTGTGGCAGAGATACTGGTCGCGATATCGTTGCGGCGCTTGGGCAGCACCCCCTGGATCTTAAGCGGTCCGATACCGATGGGTTCGTGTGGGCGGAAGAGCATCTTAACGGCTATGTAGTTGGTGGTATAACCTATAAGGCCGCCGACAATGGGGAAAATGAATAAACTGTAATCCATCAGGTCAAATATTTATCCGTTGACTACTTTAAGGTTGGCGTTCCTTCTCTGAACTCAGGAGTCAATAATCCGATCCCGGCGTTCCCTATCCAAAGCATTGAATTGATGGACAGCCCCCTGGTTTGCCAAATAATATATATCGTTAAATGTCCGGCAAGGACAATCCACACATTGATATCCACATAAGCAACCAGGTAACTACACGTTCAATGCTTCACATTTTTCAACCTTCAAACAAAAATCTCAATAACCACATAATTCCTATACCTGCAATAAACGAAAAGAAGGAAAATGTGGTCTTCCATTTATCAGTCTCTTTATGCAACTCAGGCAAAAGGTCCACTGCTGCAATGTATAAGAATCCCCCTGCTGCAAATGGCAGGAGAAAATTCATCATACCATCTATGTATGATGACATGTAATACCCTATCAATCCTCCCAACAGCGCGGTCAGAGCAGTCACAAGATTCATGGCAAGTGCTTTCTTTTTCCCAAAACCGCCATATATCAGTACCCCGAAATCCCCGATCTCCTGGGGGATCTCATGTGCCGCCACTGCCAGCGTAGTGGCAATACCAAGCGGGATGTTGGCAAGGAATGCCGCTGCCAGGATGAATCCGTCAATGAGATTATGGGCAGCATCCCCGAACAGGTTCAGGTAAGCGAAAGAATGGATTTCGCAATTATCTTTATGGCAGTGTCTCCACACAATCTTCTCAAGCAGGAAGAAAAGAATAAATCCAAGGATCAAGATATTGAATGTGGTTTTTGAAGACGAAATTTTCAGCGCTTCGGGCAGCAGGTGCAAAAATGATCCGCCCATCAGGGTACCAGCAGAAAATCCTACCAGCACGAGAAGGACCTTCTTCAATGACCTGTCACTGAATGAAAATGTAACAATACCTATCAGTGAGATCAGACTGACAAACAGTGTAGCTGCGATAATCCATTGTAATGTGTTCATTCTCTTGCACCATGTCATTCGTTCTGCCATCCATCCGAACGGTAGGCACGGCCGGGATTGGATAGTATTATGTAACGTGTTCAGGGGTATATCATACGTTATCAAATAAATACCTATGATACCGTAACAATTTCTCACCGGGGTCAGCATGCAGACCAGGACTGTTCGCCGAAAGCTACCTGGTGTCCAACGTAAGGCTTAAATGCAATGAATCGCATTCAGAAGTACCCGAAACCCCGTGTAGATACACGGATTTCACTGCGTCCGGATAGTGTAGGGGACTATCATGAAGGCCTGTCGAGTC
>JAMJFV010000282.1:953-2087 GCA_023544495.1 ANME-2 cluster archaeon | reverse complement strand
CTCCTTTTGTCGTATCTGGCATTCCCAGCAGAATTTTTCCTCGTCATGGGGGTCGCAGCTATAGGTGCAACCGGATACGACTTCTATTTCGGGCAGTATCTCGGCCAATCCACGTACGGCTGTGGATTTCGCTGTTCCTTTCTGTCCCCTGATAAGCACGCCGCCGATGGAAGGATTAATGGCATTCAGTATGAGTGCCCGTTTCATTTTCTCCTGACCCACGATAGCTGTAAAAGGGAACAGGACCCTATGGGTCTTAGTCTCTATCTTAGCTTTCATTATCTGCTTGGATTCCTCAAGTTCCTCGACAACCGGCACTTCGTGGATGTTACCGTGAATTGTATATTTACCCATTTTCATCGCCTCATTAATAATAGTAATAGTACCTCAGCAATACTGTTGAAAGCAACGCCCCTACCAGACACAGCAATGAAATAATGAACGATGCAAATACAATTTTGATACGTGCCCCACGTTCTTTTAGAGACACCGCATTCAGTTCAAAAATTGACAGTATCATTGTAATGAAAAAGAAAATTGCTGATAATAGAAGAAGTGTTCCTACAACAAGGACAAAGTTAGCTTCAAATGTCAGGTTAGCTTCCGGGTTCATCAGACTGATGAGAAAATCTTTACCCTTCACTTCATACGCGGTAGTCATCATCAAAACCACATACAGTACACTGCCAACACCCATGAAAGCCGACGTTATGGCAGTACTTAGTAATGTCACCAGTGTTCCTATGTCGGGAATGTCAAAGTTCATCTTCCATTCTTTATCCATTCATATCATCCGTCCGTTTTTATTGAATTCGTTTTAATGACGTATATATTTATATCTAAAATTAATCTTTTTTTCAACAAATATTTCATGCTTTTTATTAAAAGGCAACAAATCAATCGAAAACATTATGAATAAGTATCACCAATTAGTAACTAATGGGGCAATAACGGCATCGTATCCATCCCCTCCGATCCGTCAAGCCCCATCTACTCTTCATATATTGATTTTACCTTACACTGGTACCGTTTTTAACGTTTCGTTCAGGATTTAATAGTACTGCGCCATTTTCATCGGCAGCCATGATCATCCCATTGGATTCTACTCCGAATAATTTGGCAGGTTTCATGTTC
>JAMJFV010000282.1:0-944 GCA_023544495.1 ANME-2 cluster archaeon | reverse complement strand
CAGCCATGATCATCCCATTGGATTCTACTCCGAATAATTTGGCAGGTTTCATGTTCGCCAATAACACTACCTGTCTGTTCACTATCTCCGCTGGTTCGTGTGTCTGGGCGATACCGGCAACCACCTGTCTTGGTTCCGGTTCACCGATATCGACCTGAAGTTTCAGCAATTTATCCGAACCATTGATTTTCTCGGCACTGACCACAGTACCAATCCGTATGTCCATGGTTTTGAAATCATCAAATGTTATTTTCTGAACATGTGATATGGCAGAAGCAGTCTTTTCTTCTTTTGCCTTAGCTTCAGCAATTCGTCTGTTCATTATTTTTTCCATCTCCACTATTTTTGTATCGTCGATCTTATTGAAAAGGATGGTAGGTTTGGGGAGAGACCTTCCTGATTCTATTTCTATCAATGCATCATCATAGGTCATAGTGCTTACATCACCGTCCAGTCTCAGTTGTTCCCATGCTTCCTGCATCTTTGCCGGTATCACTGGTTCACACAGCAGTACAAGTGCCTTCGCGATCTGGATGCATTCCTTGACTATCCTGTTGCATGCATCGGGATCCTGTTTTATCAGGTGCCATGGTTCATTTGACTGGAAATGGGTGTTGCCATACGAAGAAAGGCTCATTATTATATCAATGGCCTTTTTGAACTCATAGTCGTCCATGGCTTCTATCACATTATGGATGGTCTTGCGTATTTCATCAAGGACACCAGGGGAAACATTTCCTTCGGGCACTGCTCCAAAATTATTATAGGCAAAATGCAGTGTACGGTACAGGAAATTACCCAGTGAACCGACCAGTTCGTTGTTCACTTTTTCCTGGAACACGGCCCATGAAAAATTCAATTCCTTGGTATGCGAGGTGTAACTGGCAAGATAATATCGCAGCAGGTCAGGATGGAAGCCGTGGTCAAGGTAGTCTTCATTCACC
>JAMJFV010000281.1 GCA_023544495.1 ANME-2 cluster archaeon | reverse complement strand
ATTCCATACTCGAAGCACTGATGGCATGTGCAGACAGGCCCGGTGACCTCAGGCATATCTGGAAACAAGTGATCGAACCTTTGTTGTGAACACGATGTCAATTATTTTCTCTCCAGGTCTTGAAGTGCTGTTGCTGGCATTTATTATGGATATTTCGTTCGGGGAACCACCCGGTATGGTACATCCAGTGGTATGGATGGGGTGGTTTATAACATTTTTACAGGACCTGCCATTGAAGGATCGCAGAATCCAGGGAATCCTGATCGTTGTGGTCACAACGGGAATTTCGCTGCTTGTGGGAATGCTGGTGGTCCTCTTAGCGTCCTCTGTTCATGAAACTGCAGCGTTGCTCATAATGGCATATTTTTTGAAATCCACCTTTTCTGTTCGGATGCTGCTGAACACTTCCCGCCACATTATGAATATGCTGCGATCAGGGAATAGGTATGAAGCGCAAGAAGCGCTTAAGGCACTGGTCAGCCGTGACACTACCAATCTGGATGAACGCCAGATGGCTTCGGCAGTGGTCGAGTCTATTTCCGAGAACTTCGTTGACGGTGTACTATCACCGGTATTGTTCTATCTCATACTTGGACTACCTGGCGCACTGGCGTATAAAGCTGTCAATACCCTGGATTCCATGATAGGATACAGGAATAAGGAATTCATTGAACTGGGACGCTCATCGGCCAGGCTGGATGATATTCTGAACTGGATACCTGCAAGGTTGTCCCTGGTGCTCATTGGTGCCGCCGCTCTGATTACAGGTAGTTTCACAGGTGCTGTGAAGATATGTTTGCGAGATAATAACCTGACCCCTTCCCCGAATTCGGGCTGGCCCATGGCTGCAGCGGCCGGGGCACTGGGGGTCAGGCTGGAAAAACCAGGATATTATGTACTTGGTGAAGAGTTCAGGTCACCCGAGGTGGTAGATATCGAACGGGCTGCCAGGTTAGTGGGTACGGCAGTTATTCTGCTGTTCGCATGGATCATGGGTGTATTATATTTATTGCATATGAACAATTAACCATGATGAGTATGACCCGGAGTGATTGCCACGAAACTATCAGACAGTCCACTAGCAAAAAAAAATGACTTACCGGTACAGATAAAAAGGCGATTTAAGTCTGATATCAGGGATATACTGGCAGAGATAGGACTCTCTGAGGATGTACTAATGGCTGCTGCTATGGAATTGTATGTACCTCACCCGGGTATTGAGACTAAAGAGCAGGCAGAAGAGGTGTTTAAACGTGAATTGGATATTGCCCTTCGCGATCCCAACCTGTGCATCCTGATCTATGCGGGTATACAGCTCGATCGGGCAGGTAAGGCTGGTGAACTTCCGAACCTGGACAAAGATTCATACGAGCGAGACCTGACCTTCCTGGTATGTGACGAAGTGCTGGGTATGAGTATCGCGACCTACATTGCAGGGCACAAAGGTATGTTCGAGTATGTCAGGTTCGATAAACTCAAACCCGGGGTGATCAAGGAACTGGGACCGTTCATGGACGATGTGGTTGCCGGGCTTATTGGCGGTGTATCTTCAAGTATGTATACCCGGGGAGGAATTTGAAATTGCTGGAAGGACTGCTGGGAGCTATCGGATTTTTGACCACGCTGCCTGCGGGCAGAGCATACAGGCTGGAGCAATTTCAGCAGCGTACTTACCTGTCAAGTGTTGTTGGCATCATTGTAGGTCTTATTTTATTTACCGTGGCTACCTCACTGGCTGTATTGGTACCCGGGCAACCTGGTATTATTGCAATGGTCGTGATCGTATCCATCTATATGCTAACGGGTATTCATCATCTTGATGCCCTGTCAGATTTTGGGGATGGTATTGCTGCCCACGGGAGTGCACAGAAAAAGGTCAGTGCGATGAAAGATGTGGCACTGGGCACGGGAGGGGTGGCATTTGTGATATTATATGTTCTTTCGCTGTTCGTTATCATACAGGCTATAGGCCGGGGGACAGGGCCTGGGTTGTTTGGCCTGGGCACGACGTTGTTGTGTGCAGAGGTGATATCCAAGCATTCCATGCTTACAGCGGCCAGGTTTGGAAAACCTTTGTACCAGGGAATGGGGTCAATGATATCTGATTATACAGGTCAG
>JAMJFV010000280.1 GCA_023544495.1 ANME-2 cluster archaeon | reverse complement strand
GATGCTACCCACTATGCCACCGAGAACCCTGCCATGCAAGCACTTGCCGGGAGGCTGCCTGTTGAATCCATATTCATAGACAACAAGCCACAAGTACACGTGATCGTTTAATCTGATTTATCTGATATTTTAACAAATTTCAATACTATTACTATAACGATCATAGTAGTGATAAGTATCCAGGGACTAATGCCAAGCCAGCCATACAGGGTTATCTTCCCCACGGTTGTGGGTTCAATGAAATTCAAGAGCAGGTACTGGTGCAATTCCGCATATACGGCCATACCTGTCAATACACCAAAAATAGCGGTGAAAGCTGTTATATATCCTTCCCCTGCCCGGTATAGCACGCCCGATGCGCATCCGCCCGCCACTACCATACCTACACCGAACAGCAGTCCTCCTATCACATTTTGAAGTCCCAGAGGTTTTATCTGGAATTCTATGAGTCCCATTGATTCAATAGCAAAAAAACCGATAGATGAAAAAATAATCGAATACACCACACCTTTTGCAAGGTAAGTATCCTTTGTCAGAAAGAGGTCCCTAGCCGCCGATGCCATGCAGAACCTACCCCGCTGGAGCACTGCACCGAAGGCAATCCCGAACAATAACCCGACCAATAGCGAACTCATCAGACCAGCCTCACCATTATCTTTGATCCAACATATGCACCTACGACTATGAACGCGCCCCCCACGATGCTGGCTATCGAAAAGAGGGGCACGCCGGATAGTATATGGCCTACGTTACACCCGTTGCCTATGCGCTCGCCCAGTCCCATCAGGATGCCGCCCACGAACGTATATGCAAGCCATTTCCGCTCTTGCGGCACCCTGACCTTAAAATCTCGCCCCAATTTCGCTGATATGAACGAACCTATCACCATTCCGATTATCAACAGTACGAACCAGTTGACCTGGGGCGTAAATGTCTGGAAGTGCAGGTTAGATGAAACATGGGAAGGCATAATAAGATTCTCAAAGGCAGCAACGAGTTTCATTTCTGCACCACCGATACCCCAAGGCCTGTTAAAAAATACGAACAGAAGTGTGTTCAATCCCGCCAATAACAGCCCCGTAATCCACGGTGGAAGGTAGCGCATTGTTCATCAACACTGCTATGGAACATTTATCGTGATCTCGAACTCTGCACCTTTTTCGTTAATTTTATAGTCAATTCCCCGTTTCTTAAGTTCCATAGGAATGGATCGCTTTGCCGGTGGATGGTCACTGACTACAGTAAAGGTATCCCCGCTCTGCAATGTTGCTAGTGTCTTGGTAGTCTTTAACAATGGTACAGGGCAGATATCTCCTCTTGTATCGATGGTTTCTGAAATCATAAAATACCTCCCAAGATATTATGGACTTTTGATTCTAATATTACAGCATTTACTTTCATGTTCACAGGAGAAATCAACAGCAGTTTGTTTTTCATCAAAGATCACTTCGATTATACCGCTGACCAATCCTCCCTCAAAATGACATGTCGGCTCTTTATCTTCTCTTTCTAATACAGATGATGGATGATTGCACAATCTAAATAACATTGACTTATTCTCAAAGTCGAGATTGGTAATTTCGATAGTTCCCCAGCCGGTGTTCCTCAAGATTATTGAACATAACTCTAATATCTGGGTTTCTACGTCCAGTTCCCTTAACTCAGGATATTGTTTGAAGGTCAGTTCAGCATATCGCTTTCCCATTTCATAACCTACTTCCCTTAAGATGGCCCCTGCCCCGGAACCAACGATCTTCTGTACTATATTTGTAAATGATGCAAATGATTCAGTGAAAAGTATCGTACAGGGCTCACCCATCATCATAGGATGCCTTTCCTCCTCATCCAGCCAAATGTATGGGATAGGTTTTTTGTTGTTTTTATTTTCATTTTTCTGCATACTCAGACCCCTTGAAATAAAAGTTACTAATACTGTTAGTGTTAATTAGAGCTCAACAAGTATATATTTTTATATCTGATATTTTCCTACACTTAACTATTTTGTAAATGACTTGATGTTCCATTAACACCGGAAAACTGGCTCATTATCAATAGTTTTATACAATATTACCCCCCACCCAGACCATTAGATTTCCATGAGCAGCAAGTATGATTTTAAT
>JAMJFV010000027.1 GCA_023544495.1 ANME-2 cluster archaeon | reverse complement strand
GGGTCCTCGAAGGTAATTACATCGTTGATACCAGCTATCATTTCATCTATCTTTGTGGTATCGACTTTGAGCCTGTTCACAAGAGCATGTGAAAGCTTTCCGGCTTTGAAAAGTTTTTCCGCGGCTTCTACATCCAGTTTATTGGCAGCGATTATACTATCCCGGTTCAAATCTAATGACGATGCCATTGCTTTAAGTGCCATGTCCTTCACAGGACCAGGTACACTGGCAAGAGGAATAGAAGCACTTTGTGCAATTGCGACTTTTGTTTCAATATCTGTGGTCATGATAATACACTATCAGAATTTAATCATTATTAAATGGCATCATACATCTTTTTTCTTTATATATGTTGTTTTGATCAACCCATACTATTGTGGCTACCTGGCTACCAGCACGGTACATTGGGATTTTCTGACAACTTCCAGTGCAACACTGCCAATCTCCGGATTGAATTCACTCTCACCTTACTACCCATTACAATGGTATGTACCCTGTACTGCTCTGCAGCATCAAGGATTGCCCGTGCAATGGACTCTGCACATAATCCCTTCTTCGGCATCCGCTGTATGCTGACCCCAACATGTAAAAAATCGCATGCGTGGGCATTTATTTTTAACGGGATAATGTCAGATATTATGTTCAACGAGATTTTTAAGGAAGACATTGCACTAATTTGACAGAAGTTCGGGGCTTTTACGACAATCTCTCCATGTATGTATGCACAAAATTTAAGGAAATGGGACAGCCTGTATACACAAAGATTATTGTTGATTCAATATATTTAATCCCACATGGAAATGATCAATATACTCACGATACCTGGCCTGAGCGTGGATATGAAAACCACAGACGGTATGCAGCTTATAACATCAGGACCACTAAGCTCTGCCTGCAGGCCAGCCCTGAACCGCATCAATGACCGGTTAGGGGAGGAGAAGCCTGCACGGGTGGACGAGAATGCGGTCATAGCTTCTACCTGGCTGCCGCCGATACCTGGTAAGGTGTTCAACAGGCTGATACGGGCAGAAGTGAGTTGCGCGTTGAAAAAATATGTGCCAGAAACTGTATCCATCGAGATAACCAGGGAGTGTAAGTGCAACTGTGAGCACTGTACGGTCAGTGAAGGCGAAGGGGAGATGACCACTGACCAGATAAAAGGCATCATTGACCAGGCACTGGACATGGGAGCATTTATTATCACTTTTACAGAAGGTGACCCCATGTTGCGGGATGATATCTTCGAACTGGTGGAGTATGTGGACAAGGATAAGGCCATCGTCAATATATTCACTCCTGGCACAGAGATGACACCCGAAAAAGCAGCCCGCCTCAGGGAAGCAGGACTTCACAACCTGCTCATAAGTATTTACAGCACAGACCCGGCCACACACGACCGGACCCGACGGCTTGAAGGCGCATATCATCGGGCTGTGGATGCCATTCAAATGGGGCTGGATGCGGGGTTGCTGGTTACCATGACCACTCACATCTCACCTGACCGCATGCATGAATTGCCGGGACTGTATGAACTGGCAGACGAACTTGGTGTGCACGAGTTCAGCATCTGGGAAAGCGTGGCCAAACGCCCCGGCGACCTGGTGACATCAGAAGAGGACAGGCAGGTGATACTGGATATGCACCGCACCCTCAACCAGCCAGGACCGGGACCACGAGTATTCGCCAATTCTTTCTTTGAAGGTGAGATGCTGGGGTGCATGGCTGGAAGACGATGGGCACATGTTTGTGTGGACGGTGGCGTTAAGGCCTGCCCTTACATGCCCTTTGAGTTCGGGAATGTAATGGATGAGAATGGATTATCAGGCGCATGGAAGACTGTCAGGTCACTGAAAGATTTTAAGGAGCGAAGGAACCTGTGTATGATGCAGGACCCCCGTTTCCTCATCAACCTGAAAGATATACCTGAAGGTTCCAGGTCAAAATATACATACAGGAACATTTTGAAATAACATGTGAGTATGGCCAAAAACATTATATTGTATTCCAACGGATACAGAACCAGGTCATATGAGATATAATATCATCTGTTATTTATTCCTTATCGTTCTTCTTACAGACCCGGTCTGTGCTTCGGAAGTAGCTGTTCTTGACACATATACCCATACCGTTGAAATGGGCCCGGACGATTCATTCCATGAGATCAATGCCCTGGTAATTGTGCCAGGGACCCTTCAGGAAATTATCCTGAACTTACCTCCAAGGACTGAAAAACTTCAGGTGTTCGTTGATGAGAACAGGTGCGACTTCATGCTGGAAGAAAAGAAGGGGTATTCTGTCGTGACATGCAAACTTCCGGATGACTCTATGACAAAGCATTTCATTTCCATTACCTATTACACAGATTACCCGATATTTGAACTTCAGAACAAGGTAATGTACAATTCTGAATTCATTCCATCATACAATACATCTAAATTTAACTATATATTGAAACTGCCTGTTGGTTATATCATTCCTGATGAAAAAGAGGTCTCTTTTTTTGTCCACCCGGAACCAAGATCTATCTATTCTGACGGGCAACGGATAATCCTGCTCTGGGAACAGAGGAATGTGGACAGTAACTTTGAAATATCTGTTATGATGGAACCTACTGGTGCCTCGAGTTCTAATATTCTGCTGCTTATAGGAACACTGGCACTTTTAATCCTTTTCGGTGCAGGGTATAGAAATTATTCAAAAAAGAGGGGACGTAAAAATGCGGTTATACCAGTGAGCTACCCGGCACTGGTCGAACATGAAAAGGTAGTGGTTGACCTGCTGGAAAAGGCTGACGGGAATGTAATGTGGCAGAAGCAGATACAGGTGGGAAGTGGTTTTTCCAAGGTCAAGGTAAGCAGGGTGCTGCAGAGCCTGGAAAAGCGGGGTGTTATCAGGAAGGAAGCATGGGGTAATACCAACAAGATACACCTTATTACAGAACATGGAGTCATCACATCGGTTGATAGTAATGAACCTGAATAGATACGTTTTGGTCCATTGATTTACCTTATTTTACGTTTTAGATCTTATTTCAGTTTGTTTTTTGCCTGTTTAATCTTGTTTATAGCTTTTTTTACCATATTTATGCTTTTTTTGCCTTGTTTCTAGCTTGTTTTACCTTGTTTCTAGCTTGTTTTACCTTGTTTCTAGCTTGTTTCACCTTGTTTCTAGCTTGTTTCACTCTGTTACATGAAAATACTAAATAAATCCGGTTACTATTAATCTGCTATACAGGTAAAATCCCTGGAGGAACGAAAAATGATAATCAAAATTGTAAGTATTATCGCCATGGTGCTGATGTTATTGCCAGTACCTGCAATGGCAGGAAATAATGAAACGGTTTTGACTGAGCCGGGCACGACACCAGATAGTGTCCTGTATTTCCTGGATGTCGCAGCCGACAACCTGGCTCTTGCCATGACCCTGAACGATGATGACAAAATCGAAAAACAACTGGAGATTGCTGAGGAACGCCTTGCTGAAGCAAAAGCAATGGCAGAGAAGGGCGATGTCAAAGCTATGAAAAAAGCTGTTGACGGACATGGGAAAATGCTGAACAAACTCAAAACAGATGTGAAAAATATTAAGAACGGTGATTCTGAGAGCGAACTGGAAAAAGAGATCAAAATAAAGCATAAGGTCAATAAACACAGTAATAAGATAAAGCTGGTAGAAGACGGATTAAAGATTGACTTCAAGGTCAAAGGAAATATCACTGCAGAACAACAGGATATGATAGATTCCATTCTCGCAAGCCTTAAAGGACAGACCGGAGAAGTCAAGATCGAGATCGAGAATGAAAAGAGTAAGACCAAGATAAAGATCAAAACAGAGTCCGGAAAAGACGGTGATGAGGTCGAGAAAGAAATCGAGGATGAACTGGGCATAACAGAGGAACAGAGAGAGGATGCACTTGAAGAGGTACGAAAAGCACAGAAAGATCTGAATAAAACTCTGAATAAGTACGAAAAGATGAATGTCACTCCACCAAACAGTACGGTGGATAAAGTCAATGTTCTGCTCTCCGGAGCCCGGGAAGCGATTGATGCCGGTGACTATGAAGACGCCAAAGAACTGGCTGAAGAGGCTGATGACCTGGTAGATGACATGAAAGATGACCTTGAAGAATCTGACGCTGAGGACGGATCCGATGATGAAGACGGATCCGACGATGAAGACGGATCCGACGATGATGATGAAGGTGACGAGGATGACAAAAACGACGATGAAAACGACAACGATGATAATAAAGAATAGCATGAGGAACAGGCTGACAATACATCAGATGTACCTTCGTAGGATTCAGAGGTATAATTAAACAATCAAATCCAACCACAATGAAGCCAGCCGGACTGCCTAATAATTTAGTCTGAGGGGATAAATTCAGCGCATGTCCGGCTGTTTACTTTTATTGAATCTATATTTCCGGTATTTCCGTTATGTAATATCGACCATGGACATTATTTATACCTTAGACATTTGTTGATATCATCCAAATACCACTAATTATAACATAGTCATATTCCATTCCGGTAAATACATTATCAACAGAGAACACAATGACGGGTACATCTGATTCGCCACCAAGGGTACTTTTCGTAAAGGTGAACAGGCTTCCGATTTTGACGACTGGATTAAAAATCTGTGCTCCATCCTGCGTTAAAGAGAACATGACTTCATTTCTTTGTATATCGATTTCTTGAACCGATAAGGAATAACCGGATTGAAGCTCTATTATTCCACCTTGACCTATGGTATGGTAATCCGTAAATCTCTCATCTAGCAGCAAATCAGACAAGACATCCGGATTTCCATTCAATGCCACTTTTTCACCCAGCTTAGCATAGTATCCACCACCCGGAATGGTTCCAGCTTTTTCACAATTCTTACTACCATCTGCACACAATCCGTTCTCCACTATCAGACCAGTCTCATTATGAACATTGAACATAACATATTCAAGAGAGACAATGACCGTTTCTTCTGCCAACCTTGACGTGATCCCTTGATTGTTTTCTACATGGAACCCCACTGTATGAGTACCCAGCGGCAGACTTCTAATGGTCAGAACATTGTCATTTCCTGCGACCTTATTATCAATCAACCATTCAAAACCTGTGATATACTCACCGGCATCATATTCAATGCCAGAACCTACCAGAGTGATAGGAGTCCCATAAATTACATTTGTTCCCGGTTCAATGGAGACTATTTCTGCACTCGGTGGACGATTTTCCCGGACTTCCAGATATGCAGTGACTGGTCCGGACCATACATCATGGCTGTCTTTTACCATCAATTGGATCTCATGGTTTCCGGCAGGCAGGTTGATTTCAATGAAATTCTCTGAAATATCCCATACATTCCCGTCAATATGCCATGTATACCCTGCAATATAGTCATTTTCATCAGGGTCATAGCTGGCACTTTCAAAGATTATAGGTGTGCCAGGTACAGAATCAATGAATTGTGGCTCTATCCGTGCAAATGGGATGCTGTTGGGAAGTACTTCTACCTGTGTTGATACTGGTTCAGACCAGACATCGAAATTATTCATTGCCCTGAACTCTACAACATGTATTCCCACAGGCAACATTTCAGTGAATTCATCAGATCTACCCAATGGTGAATCATCCAGTCGCCATTCATACGCACTGATAAACTCATCTTCGCTAATTCCAGTAACATAGCCTGAAAATGTCATCGGTGTTCCATAATGTACAGTAGTACCAGGGTCAATTTCTGTTATATGGGCAACAGGATTACCGTCATCAAAATCGGACGGTAGTGCAAAATAAAGAACTGTAGCTATTACCAGGAGAAAAAGTATTGATTTAGTTGTTATTGGGATAATGATCTCAGGTGATAATTTCATCCATTTCCGGATTTTTGTTTCAAAAAAGTTGTTTGCATTGTCGACAAATTCGATATCAGTAATTCCGTCCCGGGAAATTAATTGAGAAATTTCTTCACTGGTACCTTTAAATGTACTGATTTTTTTCGTATCAGATAGGATTTTCAGTTTGTTTTCCAGTTCTATTATTTTTTTATTGTCCAATGATTGAATTCGTTTGTATAATGCTCTTTTTGTTAGTTCTTTGACAATTTCCCTGACATACTTTTCTGTAATTTCCTGAGACAGTTTTGTCACAATATTTTTAATATCCTTATCTGGTTGGTTATCTTCTTGAATAATAGTAACCCCCCGTATATGAAATAATGTACGATTTACGTTGTCAATGACTTTTCAATTTGTTCAGTGCAATTATTATATTTTTCACTCAAACATTGATACAAACATTTCTTTAAAGGTTCGAAGATAGTATTGTACAAAAAATTATTTGCAGGAATATGTTGTGTCACATATTGTTCAATCTCACGAATATTTTTTTTAACCATATCTTCAACGTTGATCTTGGCGACCTCAACAATGTCTTCATCTATCGTTATCTCATTGTCTTCAATATATTTTATTATTTGTTTACAAATATTTTTGATATTAGTTTCTAAAACAGGACATATCTCATCTTTGCAATCCTGTTGCACTTTTTCTTTCATTGAATCTAAAGCAACCTGTTTCAAGATCTCCGTTAATTCCCTGGGTGTTGTACGTTTGATCGTTAAAAATCCCATATCAAAACATTCATCCAGACCATCCAGAATTCCTTCCTTTACACCGTTTTCAATTCCTCTGTCAACCCCTTCATGAATCCCTTCCTTAATTGACAGGACAAGACCATTTTTTAAAGTAGTAATATTACTTTGATACGCTTCACTAATATTATTTATCAAATCTTCCTGTGTATTCATACTGCCCCACCAGTAAAGAAATTACGTTATTATTAACGTTGTTAAAATTAAAATATGATTTTGAAATATATAAGTGTTCCCCACCAAAAATAATATGTCTGTATTTATATATTTCCGGATGAATTCCACTCGAGAGAAAAGCTGTATAATACTATTAAAAACTGAAATCCAGACACTATCATATCAGGAACAGATTCGTCTTTGAAATAGAACAATTCACACCAGTCGGACCAGATTCTCCCTTCCTTTCTTGACCCGCTGTATCGCCCCATCCTCTGCCATCTTATTCAGCAGGGAACTTGTTTTTGATTTCGAAAAACCACTATCCTTCACAATACCAGACTGCATCATGACACCACCACTTTCCTTAAGCATCGATATAATTATATCCTCATCGGATTCAAGAAACGTGATCGTACTTTCAATTGACTCCAGGTGTTCAGATACTGCTGTTCCAGGGGGTATAGTCTTACTCACTTTACCGGGACGAGTAGCATTACCGCTGCTTTGGTTATCTTTTTTTTTTTTAAGGAAAAATATTCCTGCACCTAACAGGACCAGGATCCCCGCTATTGTTAACCAGGACGTCCTCTTTTCAAAAGTAATCCCAGGTTCACCTGAATTAAACGTCCGTGGCCCGTTCCATATCAATTCATCCTTACGCCGGACATCAGGTTCGGGAGTAACTCTTGAAATCCTGTATCCATCAGGTACTTTCACAATAAAAGTATCGCCATTTGAAATATACTGCCCGCCAAAGAACACATCACCTAGTATAATTGAAGAATCGGAAACCTCTGCCAGATTACTCCACTTAAACGAAGAACGCACAATGCCATAATTACCCGTTGCCGTGTTCTGGATACTTGCCAGAACATCGAAATCACTGGCAATCATGGACCTCGACGTGGCAATCCCTGTCTGCGAGACAATAGAGCGCATGTTGGATTCAAACTCGATCCTGTACGTTGCGTTCTTTTCCACCATAGCTTTGAAACTGTTGAACTCGTCCATCCGTGCCTGTGAATCCAGCAGCGTCCGGTATTCAATGATGTACCATGCTCCACCATCTGTATCCACATCAAATGTGTAAGTCACTTCAGCTGCACAAACAGGGAGCAGTAACAGCAATACTAAAATAACAATTGAATGTTTCCATAAAAACGTTTTTTCAGACATAGTAATAAATAGATAAGTTCGTCATGATTAATTATCTTTTCTATCTGGCTGGTGTAGGGACAGCCTGACGTTTGTGAATATTCCGTTCGATGCGCTCAAGCATACCTGAAATTGCTTTTTCATCAATTCCAAACCGGTTCACCACGAATTCAAGGGATTCTTTTTGGTCCAGCAGTGCAACCAGTGCATTATCGATCTCTTCATAGGTCAGACCAAGCTCTTTCTCATCTGTCTGCCCGGGCCACAATCCCGCAGTAGGCGGTTTATCAATGATTTGCCTGGGTACATCCAGATAACGTGCAAGCTTCCTTACCTGGGTCTTGAATAGATTACCCAGCGGTTCAATATCCACTCCACCATCTCCGTATTTAGTAAAATACCCCAGCAGCAGTTCAGTCCTGTTGCCTGTCCCTATCACAATACGGTTCATCATGTTTGCATAGTAATACAGGGTACACATCCTGATCCTGGCTTTCAGGTTACCGGTTGACATCCTGTCTCCTTCCACAAATTCAGGTATGGAGAGGATAAATGAATTAAGTGTTTCAGATATATCCACAACTGAGAATTCGATATTCAGGATATTTGCCACGTTGGTGGCATCAAGCACATCTTCCGGAGGTGTCAGGCTTCTTTCAGGCATGATTATTGCCAGCACGTTCTCCCTTCCAAGTGCCTTCACAGCAAGGTAAACGGTAACAGCAGAATCTATGCCGCCGCTAAGCCCGATAACTCCGCCCTTGGTACCGGATTTTTTCACATACGCCCTGATGAAATTGGTGATCTTCTTTACAGCATCTTCCGGGTCAAAGTCTGGCATAATGTCCATAAGAACAGCAACAGACATAATAGTTACTGCAAAGTATACCGGTGAGATGAGGATAATAATGAACTCAGTCCAGTTTTTTTATCATCGCAATTTCATCACATTCAGGGAAACGGGGGCATTTCACGCACATGCTCCATAATTTATGAGGAAGCGTAGACTTATCCACGACCTTGAATCCGTGGTGTTCAAAAAAATCCAGTGCATATGTCAATGTTACCAGGTGCTTGATACCAAGTTCTTGAGCTTCCTTCAGACATGCCTCAAGTATCCTGGAACCATGTCCCTTTCTGATCTCTGTCGTAGACACTGCCAGGGACAGGATCTCCCCATACTCTTCCCAGGTCACATGCAAGGCGCCACAGGCGATGATCCGGTCTTCTTCCTCAATGACAAAAAAGTCCCTGATATTTTCATATAACTCTCCGATAGCACGGGGCAGCATAACCTCCTGGTGAGCATAGACATTGATCAGTTGACGGATCTGGGCAACATCCCCGACCCTGGCTTTCCGGAGCAAAATTTCACCAACCACCTATAATTGAACATTACCTGTATTCTTCTTAAATTAATTGTCCTTTTCTGCATGGTATTTAACATTCTCGGCATACTGGCGCACGTCATTGTCAAGTTTTTTTTCAATATAGGATACCATGGACAACAGGAACAGGCTCTGAGGTTCCAGTTTTAATTTATACGACACAATGGTGCTGGAATTGGTATTCTCCTTGAGTTCGATTTCCCCGCTCATTTTAATACCTCTTGCAGTTCCTTGCCATTTTCCGCGGTACGGAGGGTCCACTTCTACGTTTGTACTGTTCATCTCAAACCGTTTTATCAATGGTCCTATCTGTAATTCCATTATCCAGAGATTGGTATTGGGGCCGGTGACCTCACATTGCAGCAATCCGGGAATACAGTGAGTAGACATTTCAGGGTCAGCCATTAAACTCCATACTGATCGTATAGGCGCTTTAACTTCAAACTCAATTTGTGATTCCGGCATGTAATTAACACAACTAAATATTTTGCATCTCTTATTTCCAACTACCTGTGACAATCATACAAATATTCAATCCACTATAATAGATTGTCTCCCCGGGAGAGCACCTGCAGCTTTCTTCTCTTTTGAGTCCTCTTCCCGGGAAATTTTGATTGCACAACTGAAACGAGTTTCTAAGATCGAAGCCGCGCTGCTCAGGAAATCAAATTCCGCCTGTGCATCCAATGCAATAGATGGGGCCAGGGCAGGGTCATCCAGGTATTTACCCAGTATCTGGTTCACCTGTTTCCCATAGCGTTTCAAGTCTGTGGACATCAGGGCTTTCATTATCTGCCCCCTGTCCTTTGTCCTGGCAAACTCCTGCCTGAAAAGAGCAGCAAGCTCGAACTTCCACCCGGCTGCAATAATTATCTGTATCTTCTCCGGAGAAGCGATGTGGGCCACCCTGAGTATTTCCTTTATGTCATCACTCAGGTCGCCAAGCATATTCCACTTGTAGGATTCTGATCCACTGACCACAATCTCATTATATTCCGGCCAGACGGTCTGGCAGATGAATCCTTCATTCCCTGCGGATTCCCAGGCTTCCTCACACAGATGGGGCGTTATCGGGCTTAACAGCAGCAAAATAGCTCTTATGGCATTGGCATATATCTCACTATTAACAGCAGACTGGCCGTAATCAACTATCTCGTCAACCAGTGCCTGCACATTGGTAAGGACATCCTTGAGTTTCAGCTCTTCAAAAGCCCCGGTAGCTTCCTTGATGGTCCTGTGTGTCAGGAATCGGATGTAGCTGTCTCCGGCATCAATGCCATTTTTCAGGGAAAAAGGTGGTTCTACCAGCAGGCAGTATGTCTTTTCAAGGAACCTATACACGCTCTCGATCCCTGAATCTGACCATTCCAGTTCTCGCTCAGGATTTGAACCGAACAGTATAAAGAAACGTGATGCATCAGCCCCGTATTTATCCATTAATATCTGGGGATCAACCACATTGCCCAGGCTCTTTGACATCTTTGCGCTCTTCAGGGCATATTTGCTGCCACAGGTGCAGCATGAATGTTCCTCGAAATCTCCGGGAGGCAGGAACCTGCCACATACCTCACAGTATGGCGTTTCCTTATTCACCATACCCTGGCATAACAGCCTGGCAAAAGGTTCGTCCACTTCGGTCAACCCGATATCCCGCATGGCTTTGGTAAAGAACCTGGCGTATAACAGGTGCAGGATGGCATGCTCGATACCACCGATATACTGGTCTACCGGCATCCAGTAGGAAGCTGCCTCCTTTTCAAAAGGCACGTCGTGTGAACGGGGGCTGCAATATTTAAAGAAATACCAGGATGAATCCACGAACGTGTCCATGGTATCGGTCTCCCTGCGGGCAGGTCCGCCGCAAACGGGACAGGTTACACTGGTAAAGCTCTTTGACGTTTCCAGCGGATTGCCGCTCCCGGTAAATTCTACATCCTTGGGCAGTCGCACAGGCAGGTCTTCAACAGGTACGGGTACGGTACCGCACCTGTCGCAGTAGATGATGGGGATGGGAGTGCCCCAGTAGCGCTGTCGGGATATGAGCCAGTTCCTGAGCTTGTAATTAGTAGTGCGCTCGCCCAATCCCAGGCTTTGCAGTTTCTCGCTTATCCTGATGATGGCATCCAGGTTGCCAGTGCCGTCAAATTCCCCGCTGTTCACCAGTATTCCGTCATCCACGTATGCCCCGTCCATCTCACCGGGATCGAGTTCCCTGTCAAGGGGTCTGATGACTATCTTTATGGGTATGTCATGCACGTGTGCAAACTCGAAGTCGCGCTGGTCGTGGGCCGGGACTGCCATCACTGCCCCCGCACCGTATTCATAGATCACGAAATTGCCCACGTACACAGGTATTGTATCGCCGGTCAACGGGTTTACTGCATACTTACCAATGAACATACCTTTCTTATCCTTATCAGCAGACATCCGCAGAAACTTGTCTTCCTGTGCCACCTCGGCAAGGAATGTTTCAAAGTCTGCCTGGTATTCGGTACCCTCGACCCAGTCCTTTATCATCGGGTGTTCGGGTGCGAATACCATGAAGGTAACACCGAATACGGTATCGGGCCGGGTGGTGAAAATGGGGATGGTCTCTCCTGTACCAGCGATACTGAACCTTATGATGGTACCTTCACTGCGCCCGATCCAGTTGCGCTGCATCATTTTGACCGATTCGGGCCAGTCCAGGTCTTCCAGCCCATCCAGCAGTTCATCGGCATAGGCCCGTATCTTGAAGAAC
This sequence comes from ANME-2 cluster archaeon, assembly GCA_023544495.1. Taxonomy (GTDB): domain Archaea; phylum Halobacteriota; class Methanosarcinia; order Methanosarcinales; family Methanocomedenaceae; genus Methanocomedens_B. Next base: position 4,687 of record JAMJFV010000027.1, on the reverse strand, counting down.
CATTGTTTCAGTTCCCGCTGCTCTACCACTGTTGAACAGCGCCAGCACCTGTTATTGATGACCTGTTCGTTGGCAAGCACGGTACCGCAGTCGGGACACCAGTTTATCAGCGCGTTCTCGCGGTACGTTAGTCCTTTTTCAAAGAATTTCAGGAATGTCCACTGGTTCCATTTATAATAATCCTCATCCAGACTCTGTATCTGACGCGACCAGTCATAGGATAGTCCCATCTCCTGCTGCTGGGCCTTGATGGATTCTATATTGCTGCGGGTCCAGGTCTCAGGGTCTATTTTCTGTTTAATGGCTGCATTCTCGGCAGGTAGCCCGAAAGCATCGTAGCCCATGGGATAGAGCACGTTGAATCCCTGCATCCTCTTATGCCTGGCTATGCTGTCGCCGATGGCATAGTTGCGCAGGTGGCCCATATGTAGTGCTGCTGAAGGGTATGGGTACATTTCCAGACAGTAGTACTTTGGTTTTGAAGGAGCCTCGGTGACCCTGAAAACTTCTGATTCTTCCCAGCGTTTCTGCCATTTCGGCTCAATATTTTTCGGATCGTAATGGTAATTCATTGATTGACGCTCCATGAGTGGAGGATAATGACGTACTGATTACATTGCGCTGCATTTCCTGATGTGTAACGACTCATAGTGTGGCGAAATTATATAAAAGTTAAGCAACGAAATCATTTTTAAGTAATGACTTTTTGGCACATTATGAAATAATGATTCATTTGCAGTCGTACTTACTAAGAGTACACCAGGGTAATAATTGATTTTACGAAACAATTGAATTCATGACAATAAATCATATATATTGCTACCAACTATAATTTACTTAGTTATTAAACATACATATCATGCCATATCGAAGGTTGTTAACAATGGTTTCAGAATGCAAAATATGTCACATGCCACTTGGGGAAGAGCATCCACAATTAAATGAAAGGTGTATAGATTGTTTTGCAGATGAATGGGGGTACCTCGTTGAAGGATCACCCATGGCAGGTCCTTCCCTGCTTTATACTTCTCATGACATTCAGCCTTGTGACTGAACTACTGGTGTGAATGAAGTGAGGGAGATATTTTTTTTATGAAAACAATGTAAGATTAGCCTGCAGCAAGCTTACGAAAAAATTAAAACACATGGTTTTGATTCATTATTAATAACGGTTCGGTACGCAATTATGAAACATACAGAAAAAATCAATCACCTAATCCACCACAGCAGGCTTGAACAACCTATCGATCATGCATACATAACACCTGACATGTCAGTGGACGAACTGGTCAACCAGCTGAGTGGATGCGCTTTTGGTGCAGGCCGGCTTGCCGGGGCAGTTGATATCTACACGGCCATGCTTGAGGATAGTGAATGCACGAAATTCTTCGGCCTTGCCGGTGCCATGGTACCCGCAGGCATGCGCACTATCGTCAGCAGTCTTATCAGGGACGGACATATTGACGTGCTGGTAACCACCGGTGCTAACATGGTGCATGACATTATTGAAGGTATGGGATTGCACCACTTCAAGGGGTCAGACCTTGTTGACGATATCCAGTTAAAACATGACCGCGTGAATAGGATATATGACGTGTTCCTGCCAGAAGAGCATTTCACGAATGTTGAGGAGTTCCTGCAGTCAGTATATTCAGAACTGGAAGGTCAGACCATTTCAATCAGGGAACTTTTTACCTGCATTGGAAGCAAGCTGGAGGATAAGGATTCAATATTGAAATGCGCATACGATGCCGATATTCCTATTTATTGTCCGGCTATCCAGGACTCCATCGTTGGTCTCCAGGCCTGGTTGTTCAAGCAGACCGGAAAACTGGTTGTTGACGCCTTTGCAGATATGCGGGAGTTCATGGACATCTGTTACGAGGCAAAGCGGGCCGGTGCAGTGCTCATAGGCGGCGGCGTGCCCAAGAACTATATCCTGCAGAGCATGCTGGTCACGCCCAGGGATTTTGATTATGCCATACAATTAACGACAGACCGGCCCGATTCCGGAGGATTGAGCGGTGCCACCCTGGATGAGGCGCAGTCCTGGGGTAAGGTTGGAGAGGATGCCAAAGCCATGACCGTGTACGGTGATGCTACTATTACGCTCCCCATTATGGTCGCCGCCGCCTTGAGCCGGATAGGAGGAATAGGGGGGGGTACTGCATGAAAAAGGATACACGACTGATACTCGCAATGGATGTGACAGACAGGGATGCCGCCATGGCCATCACAGAGAAAACCGCCGCCTACCTGGATGCAGTGAAGGTGGGGTACCCGCTGGTGCTGGCAGCAGGTGTGGATATCATCAGTGACCTGGCCCGGTTCGCTCCTGTTATCGCTGATTTCAAGGTGGCTGATATCCCAAATACTGACCGCCTGATATTGCAGCAGGCATACCGGGCAGGGGCTGCGGCTGTAATTGTCCACGCTTTTACGGGCCGGGACAGTCTTGAGGCATGCGTGGCTGAAGCCGGAAAATGGGATAGGGACCTGTTTGTAGTAACTGAGATGAGCCATCCCGGTGCTACTGATTTCATGGCTGCTCCTGGCGAGGATATGGCCCGGATGGCTGCTGATTGTGGTGTTACGGGTGTGGTGGCACCTGCCACTCGGCCCGAACGCGTGAAACAGATACGGGATATCGTGGGTGACCTTACTATCATATCGCCGGGTGTTGGCGTTCAGGGCGGCAGTGCCGGTGAAACTATCAGGGCAGGGGCTGATTATGTAATTGTGGGGCGGAGTATCTACCAGTCCGATGACCCGGCGGGAGCCGCAAAGCAGATAGCAAAGGAGATAGTATCTGTGCTGTAAGTGTTCGATACATGTTAAAAAAGCGTTCAACACATTTTCTTCAGAACCATGAGTCAATGATGAAAAACCTAACTGAACTGATGAAGAACCCTATGAGTACTGAGACACATGGTCTGTTGATGCAGGACATGAGGCGGTTTTTTTTGGCCTTGACCGTACCAGCCTGAACACATTCCCCAATCCCATATTGCGCTCCTCAATTACCTTCAACCCGGCTTTTTTGATATTCTCAATAGTTCTTCGATTGATATTGACACCCATGAAGAAAGTGGATACAGGATTGAACACGTCCTCGAGAAATGCAATATATGCATTTTCACTTCGCATATGCTCCAGGTTTGTACTAATGCCCTGAGGTTTACATACCCGCTGTAACTCTTGTAGAGCATGTACCGGTTCTGGCACCGAGCAGAGCACGAAGGTGGTTATCACATTGTCGAAACTATCATCCTTAAATGCCAGGTGTTCCCCGTCCATCACCAGCAGAGATACATTATCCATACCCTTTGCTTTTTTCTTTGCATGCTCCAGCATCTTTGGGCTGATGTCAATCCCGACAACAGTACAGTCCCCTGGATAATATTCCAGGTTCTTTCCCGTACCCACTCCCATATCCAGCACCCTGCCGCCCATATCAGACAACATCAGACGCCGCCATTTTCCAAATTTCAGGAATTCAACCATGAATTCCATCAGGTCATATACATACGAGATGCGGTTGTATTTTGTGATAACTGACATTTTCCTCAAAGAATATATATCTCCATTTCATTATAGTTATACCCAAAACAACATGGACCATTGTACTACAGGAAAGGACGAAAAGACCATGGATAAACAGCAAAAACAGCCGTTGATTAGTTATGCAGGCATGATTATGACAATGCTTGGCATACTGGTTGTTTTTTTCTATATGAATCTTGTATCCTCACTTTTCCTGTATGATGTAATAAGCCGAGATACCTCTGTTTTCATGTTCAAGGCACAGACGATAATCAAGATGTTGGGAATTTTACTGATCATAATTGGAATCATATCAATATTTAATAAAAGTGATTCCTGAACAATACTTTAGTGGAATATTTTACTATTGTAAGGGAAAATCACTATAAAATAACATGGACGGTATATAGTATGGCTGGAGAGATTGAACAATTGAAAATATTGGCTCGTGAAAAGAAGTTTCTGGAAGACAGCGATTTTTATAATGATGATACTAAATTAGTGGAATTCATCTGCTATGACTGCGATTTCTTCAAACCGGATGAAGAGATACTGGAATGTTTTGCCTTCAAGATCGTAAAGAACCTGTTGAGAAAAGGGATCGTCAGCCCTCAAGAGGTACTGGATGCACTCAGTCAGTAGCGGATACCCAGTACTTTCGACTCAATGCAGTCTGAGACTGCTTGAAGCACCTTACATTTTCGATGCTGCACGTGACCAGTTGTATGAGGTCGACGAGGAGGCAATGGAACTCCTGTTGCAGTTAAATGGTATATCTTCCATGAATGATATCCTGGAAAAAAATACCAGTCCCGAGGTAATAGAACTTATCGATTACCTGGCAGAAGAAGGACTTTTTGTGGTTCGGGACCGCCCAACCCACCGCCATCTCCAGGTTAGCCAGTCGCCCATACCATCCTTGCGCTACCTGCTCGTACATACCACGACCCGTTGCAACCTTAAATGCAAACACTGCTACCTGGGAGCAAGCACAGGAGAGGATATGACGATGGATGTTTTCAGGCAGATAGTGGATGAGTTCATAGCAATGGGCGGGCTTAAGATAATGCTCTCGGGCGGGGAGCCCTTGTTGCATCCCAATATATGGGAGTTCCTGGAATACCTGAAAGCATCCGGCCTCAGG
>JAMJFV010000279.1 GCA_023544495.1 ANME-2 cluster archaeon | reverse complement strand
GAGTTCAGGCGGCCGGACGGTCTTCGAGTATCTTTTGAGGATAATGCTGTGGTTATCACGGATGATGAAGGCATACCTAAGGGAACAGAGATTAAGGGTCCGGTGGCACGGGAAGCTGCAGAACGCTTTACTAAGATCGCATCAGTTGCTTCAATTATAGTGTGAGGTGTCGCCGTATGAAGATAAAATCAACACAACCAAGAAAACAGAGAAAAGCACGATATAATGCACGGTTGCATCAACGCCAGAAATTGCTGAGCGCTTCCCTGTCACCTGAGTTGCAGGCACAGTATAATCGACGTAACCTGCCTGTCAGGGAAGGAGACACTGTCATGGTAATGCGAGGGGACCATACTGGCATTGAAGGAAAAGTGGAACTGGTAAATCTCAAACACACCACTATTATTGTTGAGGGTGTAAGTGTGCCAAAAGCAGACGGGACTGAAGTACCCAGACCTGTACATCCTTCCAATGTAATGATCACCAATCTTGACCTCAGTGACGAAATGAGAGAACTGACACTATCACGAGGAGGCGAAGAACAATGAGCAAACATCTTAAAAGAATCGCTTCCCCAAAAAGTTGGCCCGTATCCAAAAAGACAAATATCTGGATCACTAAATCCAATCCAGGCCCCCATTCTGGTAAACAAGCACTGCCATTGGGAGTCCTTATAAGGGATATACTGAAACTGGCAGATAATTTGAGGGAAGCAAAAAGAATTTTACATGAAGGTAATGTGCTGGTCGATGGGATCGTGAGGAGAGGCCACAAATTCCCTGTGGGTAGCTTTGATGTGATCCAGATTCCAAAGCTTGGGACAAGTTACAGGATACTCCTGGATCCAAAAGGCAGATTAATGATCAACAAGCTGGATGTGGAAAATCCAAAGAAACCATGCAAGATACTGAACAAGACCATAGTAAAGGGTGGCAAGGTACAATTGAACCTCCATGATGGTACGAATATCATTGCAAGTAATGACTATAAGTCCAATGATACGGTCATCCTGAATATACCTGAAAAGAGTATAGACAAGCATATCAAATACGAACAGGGTAATAAAGCCGTCATCACCGGCGGTACCCATTCAGGTGAACTTGCCAGTATCACTGACATTAAGAAGGTGCACAGTAGCAGGCACAACATGGTCGTGCTTACAAGGGATGATGGTACAAATTTCGAGACTATCGAGGACTATGTGTTCGTTGTTGGAACTGATGAACCAGAATTCAATCTGGGAGGTGTTATCCGTGAGTGAGAGTAATGTGATGAAGACGCCAAAGGTCGATAAACTCACGGTCCATATTGGTGTGGGTGAGAGCGGTGATAACCTTAACAAAGCTGAGAATATCCTCAACACGATCGCCCACCAGCAAGGGGTAAGGACCAAGGCCAAGAAAACATTGCTGGCATTCCATATAAAGAAACATGAACCAATCGGCTGCAAAGTTACCCTGAGGGGTGAATTGGCAGAGAATTTCCTGAGGACCAGTCTTGGGATCATTGAGAACCAGTTAAAAGAATCACAATTCGATAAAACCGGTAATTTCAGTTTTGGGATCGAGGAACATACTGATTTCCCTGAAATGAAATATGACCCAAATATCGGTATTTATGGTATGGATATAACAGTATCCCTGGTCAGGCCCGGATATCGGGTGAGCAGGCGTAGGATACAGAAACAGAAGGTTCCGAACATCCATAAGTTGACCAAACAGGATGCTATTGCATATGTTAAGGATGCGTATGGCGTGGAGGTACTGGCATGAATGCTAAAACAGTAGCTCAAACAGAACAGAAGTTCGGCCGTGGTGCTAATGAATGCAAGAGATGCGGCCGTAAACAGGGAATTGTAAGAAAATATGGAATATACCTGTGTCGCCAGTGTTTCAGAGAAGTTGCTCCCGACATGGGATTTACCAAGAATTCATGAGGTGAAGAAATATGGTATTATTAGATCCACTGGCAGATGCTCTCTCTACAATGAAGAATGCGGAGAGCACAGGTAAGTCCCATTGCATCATTCATCCTGCTTCCAAATTGATCGGAAATGTACTGAAGGTCATGCAGGATATGGGATATGTGGGACCGTTCGAGTTCATTGACGACGGCATGGCCGGT
>JAMJFV010000278.1 GCA_023544495.1 ANME-2 cluster archaeon | reverse complement strand
AGCAGACAGGTCATTGACCTGATATGGGGTGCCGCCCTCACCCGGTACATTTCCACGACTGCCGGCAGGCTGGGTAATCAGTTCCTGAGCGTGGGACGGGTCCAGACCCCTACCCTGGCACTGCTGGTAGACAAGGAACGGGAGCGACTGGCGCATATATCCCGGCCATACTGGGAGATATTGGCTACACTGTCCGAAGGTATCGAGTTCGAGGTAAAACACAAGGCCGGCCGTATATGGGATGAGAACGAGGCTAAAGGGATATTTGGCAAACTGGGCGAAACTGCCACCGTAACTGACCTTAATTCGAAAGAAAGGGTCGACCAGCCACCAATCCCCTTCAATACGACCGAATTTATCAGGGCAGCCAGCAGTATCGGTTTTACCGCATCGAATGCCATGAGGATTGCAGAGAGCCTGTATATGAACGGTTTCATTTCATATCCCAGGACCGATAATACGGTCTATCCGGCAAGTATTGACCTGAGGGAACTCATCAAGAGTCTGGGCAAAGGTGTGTTCAAGCCTTATGTGGAGAGCCTGCTGAGTCAAAAGGAATTAACACCCACGCGGGGCAAGAAGGAGACTACCGACCACCCCCCGGTCATACCTGCTACCTTTGTCGAGCGTTCCAAGCTCAAGGACGATGAATGGAAGATCTATGAACTCGTAGTGCGACGGTTCTTTGCCACTTTTGCCTTCCCGGCTAAATGGAATACCATGCAGGCACTGTTCGATATATCAGGAGAAGAGTTCAGGGCCAGAGGTGCAAGTCTATTAGAAGAGGGATGGCGCTGGTATTATCCGTACAATACACCCGAAGATATGATACTGCCCGACCTCACCGTGGGACAGGTACTCGCGGTGGTTGATAAAAAATTGGTAAATAAAGAAACCCAACCACCGGGAAGGTACGGACAGGGCAGGCTCATCAAGGTAATGGAGGAACTGGGACTGGGTACGAAATCCACCAGGCACGAGATCATATCCAAACTCTACAGCAGGGCATACGTGCACGGCAACCCGCTGCAGCCAACAAATACTGCCATGGCAGTAATAGGGACGTTGGAGACGTATGCCGATACCATCACCAAACCTGAAATGACCGCCACACTTGAGAGGGAAATGGACCTGATAAGCGAGGGTGCCAAGACCGAGGAAGAGGTAGTGGACGAGTCCAGGGTTATGCTAAACGTGGTATTTGATGACCTGAACAAGAACAGTGAAAAGATTACCAACGAGCTGCGCACCGGCATGCGTGAAGATAAGATCATAGGCACGTGCGAGAAGTGCAAGAGCGACCTGATAATCAGGCGGTCTAAGAAAGGGGGGCGGTTCATCGGCTGTACCGGGTATCCTGACTGCGATTTCTCACTCCCGCTGCCCAAGAGCGGGCAGATCGTGGTCACTGATAAGGTATGTGAAAAGCACAATATGAACCATATTAAGATCATCAACAAAGGCAAACGGCCATGGGAGATGGGCTGTTCATATTGCAATTATATCGAGTGGCAAAAAAGCCTTAAGGATAGTGACAACCAAAAAAAGTAATATGATCCAATGTTTTGGCAGTGGAAACCCGGTACGTCTGTTTGTTGCGGGACTGCATGGAGATGAGTGGGAAACCACCACTTCTTTGCTTGAACAGCTCTCCCCACCAACAACCGGGACCCTGCTTCTTATGCCAAAGGTTTCTGATAACGAATACCTCAGTACGCTGGACAGGGATTACTATACAACATATGCGCCTCACCTTCGCGAGGCCATTATGATGTACAAACCATCCATTTACCTGGAACTCCATTGCTATTCCCGGGAAAGTTATCTGGCACTGGTAGGGGATGGCAGGTTTGAACGGTACGGTGTGCCTGCATACATTGAGATTGCGGCAGGGATATTGATGGGTTCGGTTTCACCCAGGGTGAGGAAGGATTTTTTCACGCCTGATGACCTGTGCGTATCATTCGAGATGCCAAAGAATCCGTCCGAGCAGTCCCTGGATGTTATACGCTATCTGCTTGACGTGGTAAAGAAATGCTGGAGCCGCCAGGGATTTGTGGCTTACATGGCACAGCACTATCCCGAACAGACCGCAGTGGCTGTCAAGAATTATTTGCAGTTCTACGGGCACCTGTATT
>JAMJFV010000277.1 GCA_023544495.1 ANME-2 cluster archaeon | reverse complement strand
CCTTGCGCTGTCAAAGACAGGCGTATTTCAGATTGCGGGAGAATGGTCGCTTATGTCACCCTGAGCGGGAGCGAAGGGTCTCCTGCCTCGCTGGGCGAGAGATTCTTCGTCGCTCCGCTCCTCAGAATGACACTGTGCGGAGTTTTTACGAGGGCATCTTATATGACGAGCTCGTAACAAGTCAAACGTTGCATTTAGGTGCATTTAAGAGTTATTTGCATAGAGTTCTCCTTTTTCAAGGAAAATACAACTGAATCGGCGGTACAGATTCAGAAAATGTTCTTTCACAGCATAAATAAGCGATTCGACGGTTAGAACAGCACTCCTGGGGGTTGTTCTGAGTTTCTCCAGTGCCCTTTTAACCCTGGTTGCCCGTAAGATGTTGATACCGATGGTCTTCAGGAAGACACAGTAGCTTACGGCAGACAATCCTCGAACCCTGAGGCGTTTGATGCCCGTTTTGGCATTCATCTCCGAAAAGGTTGCTTCGATCCCTGAACGCCACCGGTACTTGTCCTTGAACTCATGAGAATCTTCACTGGCACGACGTATAGCGGTACGAAGGGCCTTGATATTGAATCGAAGATAATGACGCTTTTTGGCTTCTTTGACGAGACAGTGATCAAGAAGGGGACAGACTCTGCAATGGTTCGAATCAAAGGCGATACTCCAGCTTCCCTTTTTCCCCTGCGAGAATTTAACTGGTTTATGCCCCTGGGGACAGGAAACAATCTTATTGGCGCAGGTCCGTGGAAAATCACTTAGTGTAATAGTCTTTTCTTTCAAGGTTCCCATAACGGGAGAAATGACTTCAACACCCATTCCCCCGGCCCTGTCAACATTGTCCTGGCTTCCATAGGATGCATCGGCCAGAACCCTTTTAGGGGAAAGTTCCCGTTCCTCTGCAGATTCCAGGGCCGGTATCAGGGCATGGACATCACTGATATGGGCCGGCTCAACCTCCACATGGGTGATCATGTTCAGAGTCGTATCACGAGTTTCTTTGTTATGAGAATCACAATAAGTCTCCATGGCCTGAATCTGGTATCCCTGCCCCTTGTGGCCGTCATACCCGGCATCAGGATCAGAGGGGTTCTGCAGTGATGAAGAGGGAACCTGTTTTGGATCTTTGACGGTAACCTCAAGCGGGTCTTCATTGCACCCGACAACATGACACTGCTCCTGTAAAACCCGAAGGAGCAACGCGAAGGTGTTCATGGACGTTACCCTGTTGTTCTCACAAAACCGCCGGGTCAGGGCAAGCAGATCGCGACTTACGGTTTCAAGGGTCTTCCCCGACTCTGAAGGCTTCACCAGGGAAAAGCAGCCCAGGGCTTTCTCTGTCAGGTACCGATGGGTCAGCTCTTTTTCAAGGGAATCAAAAAGTACACGATGCTGCCGCCGCAGGTTCACCAGAAAGTCATGAATGCTTTGAGCCATAAGGCAAAGCCTGCCCAGTTTGCGCATGTTGGAGCGGATGTGAACGGAATCAATCCTCTGAGTTGACGCATCTACGTTAAAAACCTTCGCCAGCGTTTCAGTGGTGGCTTCGAAGAGCTCACGATCCAAACCCGCCGCAGTCACGTTCTGACGAAGTGTCCAGAGTGTCTTCGCGGAGAGATACTTGGACTCATCTGATTCTCCGGGAATGTCTAAAGCATAATGCCACTGAAGATTGAAAGAGAACTGGTTGACTGTTTCCTCATCCGTCAGGTCATGCATCTGCTGAAGTATCAAAGCTCCCATGGCGGCATAGAGCTCCTTGGTCGGTCTCCCAAATCCTTCAGCATAATGGGAGGAAAGCTTGTGAACCGGTAAATCGGGAAGAATGTGTTCCCGAAAGAGACCTGCCCAGGAGGTGTCCAGAAGCTTGCGCCGCTTAGGACCCAAATACTCCCAGGGATCAATCAGGTAGGCCGTTTTGTGATCACGAATACGAATCATTGAATTAACACCTATGTTATTGATATTTAACATGATTCATACCACTTTTAGTATGTGACGTCAATGAAAAAATGACCAATTACTGAATTATTTTAAATGTTTATGCATAATTACCTTTTTACGAGGGGATCAATTAAGAGTAATTAAAATTTTGACATGGCAAAGGTTTCACCTCTGACGCGAGCACGTGGCGGTT
>JAMJFV010000276.1 GCA_023544495.1 ANME-2 cluster archaeon | reverse complement strand
AATTTTCTGCGAACAGTAAAAATTATTGTGATTGTTATACTCATTATCACCATACATTCAAATTGTTTATTAAGGTGCCGACCAAAGAATAAACTGCAACCCCTATTTATATAATAACTATTTTTTTGAACAACAATCCGATGTATTTAATTTCATTGTCATGAAATACACCATATTACACTCAAATTGCCCGCCCATGGGAAGATATCCTTTGTATTTTAAAATTCAATACAGAATAACAACATTTCAGAAATCCTTATCAGTGCATCTCATATAATAGTGCATGTAATCAGGTCATAAGCATAACCGCAAATAGCAGGTAACACATGGACATCATCCAGGCAATAGTATTAGGCATCATCCAGGGCATCTTCGAATGGCTCCCAATAAGCAGTGAAGGCCAGTCCATGCTCATCCTGCTCAACGCCTTTCACATGAATGTAGAGGAAGCGTTATCATTCGCAATTTTCATGCACCTGGGCACGTCCTTTGCCGTGATGATAAAATTCTGGAAAGAGTTCAGATCAATATTATCAGGAAAGGACCACAAACTTACCAGTATCATAGTAATAAGTACAGTATGCACCGGACTGACCGGTCTGCCGTTGTATTTTATCTTAAAAAATACCTTTACGGGCGGCATTACCGCAACACTTCTCATAGGCATCCTGCTCGTTCTGACCGGCATCATTCTTGGCCTCAATAAAGGGAAGGGGCACAAAACTATGGATTCTGTCACTCGTTTCGACATGATAATACTGGGACTGGTACAGGGATTTGCCATTCTCCCGGGCATATCACGATCAGGTGTGACGCTGACAACGTTGCTTCTTAGAAATGTTGAACAAAAAACAGCCCTGGTAATCTCATTCCTCATCAGTGTTCCGGTTGTATTGGGTGCGGTCGCCCTGGATGCAGGGATGATCTTTACCATCGATCCTCTACAGGGGCTGGCATTGTTTTTGTCATCACTTCTCATCGGATATCTTATGATGGATTTTCTTATGCGATTTGCTGAGAGGGTAGATTTCTCCCTCTTTTGTATATCACTGGGAGGGCTGACCATTATCCTTGCCGGGGGGTACTATATCTTATAAGTCCCCCGGATAGTTAGATTCAGCACAATTTTTCCGCATATTCGATATATAATAAAAATATCAGGAAAACATTCCTGAAGTCATCAGAAAAACTTTTATGTAAAACGTCATTTAGTTATATAACAGTATTCAAAATTGGCTTGAAAAAATTTTAGAAAAACAATCTTACGTAAGAACTTGCTGCTGAATCATACAACAAACAATGGCACAGAGCAATTTGGAATATCATGAAAGAAAAACACACAATATACCTGGTTTTTATTGGATTATCACTGGTAATATGTACCATTACTGCAGCAGCCGGATATTTTTTAGCAAAAGCACAGGGAACAATGTATGGTGTTGCAGCAGGTCTCATAATTTCCGGGATCGCTGCGGGTAGTTTGTATTATCTGCCATCCTTGTTCATGGTAAAACTCTATGGAGGCAAGAAATTGTTGAAAGACGATTCTCCTGAGTTTATCGAGACCATTGAGGAATTTGCAGGAATAGTTGATATTCCTGTTCCCGGATTCTATGTATCAGAAAAAGGTATTCCACTTATATTTACAGTTGGGCATGACAGCAATTCAGCATCAATTGTAATGACCCATGCATTAATGGATATCCTGTCCTCAGAAGAATTGACCTGTGCGATAATCCATGAGATGTCACGTATAAAGGTGAACCAGACATACAGGCAAACCCTGGTGGCGTTTATTGCAGGTATATTGACCATGTTCTCAACCATTGCATTACGGGGTGCATTGCTCATAGGTATTGGCCAGGAAGATGATCCTGCACCGCGTATCATAAAAGTTCTTACCATGGCGCTGGTGGCCCCTCCTGCCGCTTTACTCATATCGTTGACAATATCTTCAAACAGGGAATATAGTATAGACAAAATGGCCGTGGGAATATGTAAAGTCCCGAGGGTCTATGTCCGGATGCTTGCAAAGATCGGGAGACATTTCAATGAGACAAGGCATGATGGTATCAATCCTGCCCATGGAATGCTCAACATAGTCAATCCGCTGCCCCAGAGTAAAAATATCGATGATTACTTTTACACACTTTTTAAAACACATCCGGGA
>JAMJFV010000275.1 GCA_023544495.1 ANME-2 cluster archaeon | reverse complement strand
ATTTACTCAATTTCATGTCACGAGCAATGTTTTTGGTACTGTCATTTCTGGTTTTCGCCCGAATTATGTACTTAACCTTCTTATCTGTTAATTTTACGACTTTATTTCGTTTTCCCATGCTGAGAAGATGAGTATATAAAGTCAAAGGTTTCGGGACTATACACATTCTGAATTCAATAACAACATAAAAATACAATGATTAACAATTATAATCCAGAATGTTAAATATCGTAAATGTGGTAATCACCACTGACCTTGGCATGTCATTGGACCTATCAGACATTGCCAATAAACTCAATGCACCATAAAATCCAAAAAAGTTCGATGGTGTAGTACATCGCATTCCGAATCCTAAGTGTACATCTATTTTTTTAAAAAATGGCACAGTTGTATGCAATTTAAAGATATTCGAAGATATCGAGAAATGGCAACTGGTATTTTTGGATGTATTGAAAAAGATTGACATTCACAAAACAGCAATCAATATCAATATCCGAAACATCGTCGTTGCACAGGACCTGGGTATTTCCCTCAACCTGGCGCATCTGGCATCAGAACTCGGATTTGAGAATGTGGAATACCATCCGGAAAGTTTTGTCGGGCTGGTCTATAAAATACCCGAATACAATGCTACCCTTATGATCTTCAGGACCGGCAAGGTCAACATCGTAGGTACAAAAACACTGGATGATGCCCAATTTGCATTTGATCAGTTAAAAAAAGAGTTGAACATCGACTAATGAGTCGATGCTATCCTTAATTGAAGTTATAGATTTGCCGGCCACAGTCGGATAGTTCCGAAACGTATTTCGAGAGGTTATATCTTTTTATCCCTGAATACTCCCCCGGCTCTTACTTGGAACTGCTCTTGTCAAACTCATGGCATTTCTGGCAGAAATTTTTGAAAATGAAGATGCCGGTTCAGCTATCAAACTTGTAGGTAATGAATCTATACTTACTATGGGGTAAGGAGGAAACGATATGGCATATATGAATAAGATTTTAAGAGTCGATCTGACAACAGGCAAGATCATAGATGAAAAACTGGACGAGCAAACAGCAAGGATGTTTATCGGTGGCAGGGGACTGGGTGCAAAGATAATCTCTGATGAGGTGGACCCAAAGACCGACCCGCTAAGCGCTGCAAATAAGATCGTATTCACTACCGGACCCCTTACAGGGACAAAAGCCCCTACATCGGGACGGTTCAGTGCATCGTTCAAATCTCCACTTACCAATACTCTTACAGACTGCCATGCAGGCGGTCATTTCGGACCATGGCTGAAAAAGGCAGGGTATGATGCTCTTATAATTCAGGGAAAGGCGGATGCGCCTGTGTACCTGTCAATATCTGATGAAACTGTTGAACTCTTTGATGCGTCTGAGGTCTGGGGAAAGAACACAAGCGAGACTGATGATATTCTTGGGAAAAAGCATGACGGTAAGGTAATGTGTATAGGCCCTGCCGGAGAAAAACAGTCTTTGATCTCAAGTATTATGGTAAATGCCAGGCGGGCACTGGGCAGGGGTGGCATTGGTGCTGTGCTGGGTTCCAAGAACCTCAAAGCAATTGTGGCATCAGGTTCACAGAAGATCGACATCCAAAATGATGGGTTCGACCGGGCAGTGTTTGAGGCCACGGCGCTCTTGAAAGAGAAAGCTGTTACAGGAGAGAGCCTCCCCAGCCGGGGTACGACGGTGCTTGTTCATGTGATCAACATGAATGGTATGTATCCGGTCAAGAACTACCAGGAATCACAATGGCCTTTTGAAAAAGCAGAACTCACAAGCGGCGAGCGGATTAGAGATGAGTTTATGTCAGGTCGCCAGGGATGTTATGGTTGTCCGATCGTGTGCGGACATAAGGTAAAATTGAAAGATGGCAGGGAATTCAAGTCACCTGAATTCGAGACAGTGTGGTCCTTTGGGGCAGACATGGATAATACTGATTTCGCTACTATTACAGAAGCTGGGGCACTTTGTGACCAGTACGGTCTTGATACCATTTCAGCAGGTGCTACCATTGCAGCAGCAATGGAACTGGAAGAGATGGGTAAGATCAATGAAGGATTGAAATGGGGCGATGGTGAAGCTATTTTGCGGGCAGTCCACATGATGGGGAAAGGAGAAGGCTTTGGTGAGAAACTGGCAAAAAGTTCCAAAGTGTTGTG
>JAMJFV010000274.1 GCA_023544495.1 ANME-2 cluster archaeon | reverse complement strand
GTTAAAGCAAAAGAAGTTGTACACTGCGCTTTTTACTGTATTATAGCTCTGATGAGTGCAGCAGGGTTCTATGTACTGCTCAGTGCCCAGTTCATAGCTGTTGTGCAGATATTGGTATATGTTGGGGCTATCGGTGTGATGATCCTGTTTGCAGTGATGCTTACGAACAGAGGACAGGAGGTGGAGTGAAAATGGAACAATTATCAGGTAAGGCTGGAAATATCATTAACCTGGTGACTGCACTTCTGCTGGCTGCAGCATTGATATTGGCTATATTGAATGCTTCTGCTTCCGATTCATGGGGTGATGCCAGACCGATCGAATTTACTGCGTGGGACGACGGTTCAAAGGACTCAAGTGCGGTTGAACATATAGGAGGACTGTTGTTCACACAATATGTGATCCCCTTTGAGGTTCTATCACTTGTCCTGTTAGCAGCGCTGTTAGGGAGTGTTTTCATGGCCAAAAAGGAGGAGGAGTAATGTTACCGGTTAGTTATTATCTCATTGTTTCAGCTATCATGTTCAGCATTGGGATCTATGGTGTTATGACACTACGTTCAGGAATCATGATCATGATGTGTGTGGAACTTATGCTCAATGCGGCAAACATCAACCTGGTGGCATTTTCAGCACATTTCAACCAGGTCAATGGGCATGTTTTTGTACTGTTCAGCATTGCGCTGGCAGCTGCTGAAGCGGCAATAGGATTCGCAATATTGATGAACATCTTCAGATCCAAAAGCAATGTCAATATTGACAACATTAACATCCTGAGGTGGTAGATATGGATTTTGGTTCTCTGGCATTCCTGATTCCGGGTCTCCCGGTACTTGCCTTTCTACTTACCCTGGCCTTTGGCAAAAAAATGCCCAGTGGCGGTGGACACATACCAATAGTAGCAATTGCACTGTCATTTATAATTTCTGTACTGATATTTTTGCAGATATATCCGGAACATGGAACTGTGGAGCAGTCAGCTCACTGGTTCAGCGTGCTGAATGTTGGGATTTTCATTGACTCGCTGGCTATTGTGATGTTGATGATGGTCACGTTCGTAAGCTTGCTCATCCACATATATGCTCTGGGTTACATGTCACATGATCCCGGTCAAACCAGGTATTTCGCTGAAACAGCACTGTTCACGGCTGCCATGCTGGGAGTGGTACTGGCTGACAATATCCTTCAGTTCTTCATTGCCTGGGAATTGGTAGGCCTGTGTTCATATCTTCTTATCGGGTTCTGGTTCCGCAAACCTTCAGCTGCAGCTGCAGCCAAGAAAGCATTCCTGACCACCCGCGTGGGTGATGTACTGTTCCTTGCAGGTATTGTGATATTATATTTCAACATGAACACACACGTACTTCCCGAAATTGGCGGTCACGGGACTGTTTACCTGCTCCAGTTCAAGACAATATTTGAACATCTAACACTGATACCGACAGACCAGCTTACTATCATCACCCTATTATTCTTCGGTGGTGCAGTGGGTAAGAGCGGGCAGTTCCCGCTCCATGTATGGCTGCCGGATGCCATGGAAGGCCCAACAACCGTTTCGGCTCTGATCCATGCGGCCACAATGGTAACGGCTGGTGTATATCTGGTTGCCAGGACGTTCCCGATGTTCATTGCAGCACCTGAGTCACTTATCATTGTTGCACTTATTGGAGGATTCACTGCCCTGTTCGCATCCACTATGGGACTGGTGATGAACGATATCAAACGGGTGCTGGCGTTTTCCACTATCAGCCAACTGGGTTATATGATGATGGGTTTGGGTGTAGGTGCTATAATCGGTGCTGAAGCAGTAGGTTTCGCCATGTTCCACCTTATTAACCATGCTTTCTTCAAGGCTTGTTTATTCCTGTGTGCCGGTAGTGTCATCCATGCAGTGGGGACCAACGATCTGCGTGAGATGGGTGGTCTGTATGGTAAAATGAAGATCACAGCCATTACTATGTTAATATCTTCGCTTGCTTTGGCAGGTATAGGTATTCCCGTGAGTATCGGTGCCATAAAGCTCGGCACCAGTGGTTTTATCAGCAAAGATGCGATCATCCTTGAAGGTGCCTATTCATACTTACACTTTGGTGGTGCATACGGCTCGTTGATATTTTTCTTTGGAGTAGCTGCTGCATTGCTGACGTCTATATATACATTCAGACTATGGTTCATGGCC
>JAMJFV010000273.1 GCA_023544495.1 ANME-2 cluster archaeon | reverse complement strand
TAAAGGATGTTGATGGCACTATGGACGGTGTAGCACAACGGTTGGGGATGCTGCCACCCTGGCGCCAGTGGCTTAATGTGCTGACCCCTATAAGCGCCAAGAAAAAGGATATCAGGGGGCTTACCGGATTGATACGCAATAGAATTCATGAACTTTGCCGGGACGACCTGCTTGCCTGGATACGATAAGCAGAGTTAGAGGTAATTTCAATTCCCTGAAAATGTAGTTTCATTACGGTTATGCGCAGTTATTAATAAACCATGCAAAACTATATATATAGACGACTCACACTATTCAATCAAAGGATTTCGAGAGGATCTGAGAATAAATATAATAAAAAGGTGTCCAGGATATGAAAGCGATACGAGAATTCAATTCGTCCGAAAAGGATGAACTCTTTGCACTGTTCAGGGAACGTATTACCTTTGAACGGCTGGAACGCAAGATATATTCGCATGATGTGGCGAGCCTGCCAGGGCTGGTTAAACCCATGCTGGGAAATACCATGCCTGCTGCAGTGGTAAAGCCTGCAAATGGATCTGACCTTGTTGAACTGGTGAAGTTTGCATGTACAAGAAAGATACCGCTTGTGCCAAGGGGCGCAGCAACATCAGGATATGGGGGAGTCCTGCCAACGAAAGGGGGTATTGTTGTGGACATGTCGTTGCTGGATACAGTGACTGATATTGACAAGGATAGATTTTCAGCCACAATCCAGTCAGGTGCCGTATGGAAAGACGTGGAGAAACGGCTTAACGAAAAAGGTGTGTCCCTGCGGGTAATGCCTACCAGCAGTCCTGCCTCTACGGTGGGTGGTTGGCTGGCACAGGGTGGTGCAGGTCTTGGCAGTCTTGAATACGGTGCATTTATTGACAATGTGATATCGGCAGATGTATTGCTTGCCGATGGTATTATGAAGGAATTTTCAGGGGATGAACTGGATAACCTGTATGGAACAATGGGTACTACTGGCATCATCACATCGGTTACGATAAAGGTCAGGAAGGACGAGCCTGTATCAGTAATGGGTGTGCAGTTCGACACTGCTTCTGACATGACCGCTATGCTGGTTTCCATTCAGGAAAAAAATATTCCTGTGTGGTCAGCCACATTCATTAATCCCGAAGGTGCAAAATTAAAGAACAAAGTACCGCTTAAGACCCACCATGGACATCAGGTCGGAGAGCGTGTACTGGTTCCTGAAAAGTACATATTGATACTGGCATACCATGATGCAGATGCAAGGTCAGGATTGGAAGATGTTGTTAAGGCAACGGAGGGCAAAATGCTTGATGAAACGGTTGCTAAACATGAGTGGGAAGAGCGGTTCAAGTCAATGAAGATAAAGCGTCTGGGGCCTTCGCTCATTCCGACAGAAGTTGTGGTGCCTGTCAATGAAATACCTGGATTTGTCGTGGACCTGAACAGTAAGATCAAAATGCCATTCCTGTTCGAAGGTATTATGATCTCAAGATCTGAAGCTGTGATGATGGTATTCATACCCCACGATGAACGAAGCCTCGGGTTCAATGTGTCATTCCCGCTGGCGCTCAGTATTATCAGAATGGCAAAGCAGCACAGTGGTAGGGTTTATGCATCCGGGTTGTACTTTTCAAAAGAAAAAGCGGATGTGTTCGGTGAAAGGTATAATACAATATTGTCATTCAAGAAAAATGCTGACCCTGAAGGGATCATGAATCCTGATAAACTTACCGGTAAAGCGCTGATGCGAGCCGGTATTGGTTTGGCATCAACGTTCGAGTCCCTCACAAGGCCCATTGGTAACCTGTTCACGAATAAGGAGGATAAGGCTCATCCTGACAAAAAAGGTATTCCCGGCGATGTGGTCTGGGATGCTTACTCATGTGCTCAATGCGGTTACTGTGTGCGAGGATGTACCCAGTACTACGGTCGCGGCTGGGAATCGCAGTCCCCCAGAGGGAAGTGGTTCTTCCTGAAGGAACACCTTGAAGGTAGAGAGAAGTTCGATCAGAACATGGTCACCAGTTTTATGGCATGTACTACCTGTGAGCGGTGCGATGTGGTATGCCAGCTTGACCTGCCGGTTGAGCCTGACTGGATGACCATGAGGAACGAACTTATTGGCAAGCGTAAGAAAATGACCATCCCGCCCTTTGAGATGATGGCTGCAGCACTGCAAAAGGAAGGCAACATCTGGGCA
>JAMJFV010000272.1 GCA_023544495.1 ANME-2 cluster archaeon | reverse complement strand
GTGCAGTCTCACAAATAAAGAAACTCGAGAACGGCGAAATCTTGATGCTGGAAAATGTCAGGTTCTTTTCAGAAGAGAGCATGAAACGCTCAGCCATAGAACATGCCGGTTCAGTCATGGTTCAGCGTCTGTCGCCATTAATGGACTTCTACATGAACGATGCCTTTGCAGTATCACACCGCTCCCACCTCTCCATCATGGGATTCACCCCGGTACTGACCAGCATGGCAGGCAGGCTGATGGAGAAAGAGATCACTTCCCTGAGCCGGGGCTGTGAAGACAACACCCGTCCTTGTGTGTATGTGCTGGGCGGTGCCAAAGTAGACGACTCGCTCAAAGTGACGGAACACGTCCTGGCAAATAAAAAGGCTGACAGAGTACTGCTAACCGGTGTGGTGTCAAACATCTTCCTGTCCGCAAATGGAATTGACATAGGCAAACCCAACATGGATTTTATCAGGTCCCAGGGATATGCGGACCTCATACCACAGGCAAAACAACTGCTGGACAGGTTCAACAGCCAGATCGGATTACCTATAGATGTTGCCCTGAACAAGGGTGGGGAACGTGTAGAAGAATCCATTGAACTGCTGAACACGAACCACAACTCAAACCTGCCTATCCATGACATAGGACTGGAGACTATTGTATCGTTCTCAAAGGAAATACAAAATGCCCGGACCGTAGTCATGAACGGGCCTGCAGGTGTGTTCGAGAATGAGATGTTCTCCCTGGGTACAACGGAACTTATCGAAGCTGCCACAAAATCGGGTTTCAGTGTAATTGGCGGAGGTCACATTGCTGCTGCCCTTTACAAACTGGGCATTGAATCCAGGATCGACCATGTTAGTACGGGCGGAGGGGCATGCCTGGATTTCCTTGCCGGCGAGAAATTGCCAGGTATCGAGGCGCTCAAAGAGTCAGCTACACAGTACCGCAAAAAGTAATGCCCAGGTATCCTGAAAATATACGTTCACTTATTTGATCCGAACACCTTCTTGAACAATCCCCCGCCCTGAGGTTTTGGTGGCGGTTCCTTGCGTTCGGGCTGTACGGGAATAGACCGGCGTTCGGCAGGCATTTTAACTTCCTTTGGTGACGTCTTTCGCTGGCCGGTAGGTCGTGCAATATTCACGGACTCCCCACCATGCCTGCTCTTGCGAACCCTGATATCCACCAGGACCGGTTGCTCAATATCATTGGATACCAGCATGGCAACACCGGGCGGTAGCCTCTTTAATTCCTCCTCCACTTCGCTGCTCAAACCTTCCAGCCCCTTGCTGATAGCCTTCAGGTCATTGGGATTGGTCATTTTCATAATTATCTGGGTATTGCACTGGCTGAGGACATTCTTGTCAACTCTGGCCGGGCGCTGGCTGATAACCATCATACCCAGCCCGAACTTACGCCCCTCGGAAGCAATGGTACGCAATATTTCAGTACTATGGGTCTTGTCGAATCCCCGCTCGGGACAGAAATTATGGGCTTCCTCAACCACCAGCATACCAGGCGGCACAATTCCCATCTTCCTTGCCTCGAACAGGTCACCACACAGCTTTGCAACGATCATGGACTGCAACTGGGGAGCTACACCTTTCATGTCGATGATGGCAGCCCTGCCCCGACCGAACAGTTCATCCAGGGTGGTAGGTTTGTCAGACAGTATGTTCACATCCCTGATCAATTCCAGGGATGCGATCACGTTCCATTTCAGTTTACTCTTACTATTTCCCACCTCGAATATGATATCGTCAAGGCTGTAGTGCTCCATCTCGGCCCGTATCTTGCTGATAGCCTCAAACAGGATACCCTGCATGTTACTGGATTTCTCATCAGGAAGTATCTGTATCAGGTCCTGGGGAGACATGTTCATGCCGTCCAGCCGAAAAACATCGTCCGCATCAGGATTCAGCACTTTGTTGGCAGGCGTGTAGACCGTTATCTTTGAGCCGTAACCCCTGGGCGATATGTCGAATTTACTGTACAAACCTTCCTGGCTTACGGCACCCGGTTCTTTGAGCGAACTATATTCCCCGTGAGGATCAATGATGAGAAGCGGTACATCCTGTTCCAGTATCTCTTCAAGTATAACAGCTGCAGTGTATGATTTCCCGCTGCCCGTCTTGGCAAGGATGCTGCAATGCTTCTGGATGAGACTGTTCATATCAAGGGTCACTTTAAT
>JAMJFV010000271.1 GCA_023544495.1 ANME-2 cluster archaeon | reverse complement strand
CCGGCGTTTCTACCGGCGTTTTTCCAGTCGTCGTGGGTTTGGCATGGAATTTTACCATCAATCCCGATGCGTCGGTTCGATATTCAGGAAGTGGTACACCTACCGCTTCACATTCCCTGTTGATTTTCTCGATGCCCCGGCCCCAGGATTCGATCATCCCGGCCCGGAAGAATGCATTGGCTATCATTGGATTAAAAGGCTTGGACGCATGCTTGGACAGTAATTGCTCCACTGTCCAGTTATCTGGTAATTGGCCGTCGTTCCAAAAATATATCTTGTCTTCGTACACGCTGATTTGAATGGGTGAACCGCCACTGTAGTCTTTGTGTACTATGGCATTCAACATGGCTTCACGCAGGGCGGCTCTGGGAAACGGGTATTTTTCGACACGGCTGATACCTTCGTAGCTAATTGTCGCCCGCATGTATTTTGTAAGCAATAAATCCATTGCTTTTTCGGCCTGGGCAAACAGGCTGCCGTGGATTTCGTCCTGATACAACAGGTCTGCATCCGTGCGGAAAAATCCAATTTTTATGTAGGATCCAACTACCCATTTTTCAGGATTGTCATGAAAAAGCAATATTGCAGCACGTTTGAGGTAATCTCCTTCTTTGAGGTTGAGATTATCGATCAATAATGCATTACTTTGTGCCAGAACCTCATCGCTGACGCGTCCGCTTTTAGCCGCATTGGTGCGAAAGATACCGAATGATTCGTCTTTAAATTTGGCCACATCAACCCGCGGCATAGGTACTCCATCCCAGTGTTTGCCCTGCTTCTGGAGCAAAAACCTGTCGAGTGCTGCCCCTTTCAGTTCCTGTTTGGTGCTGCCGGTGCGATAGTGATATTCCCCTTTGTAGCTGATCGGATAGGGGTAAGGCTCAACCACAATTTCAAGCAGTTCTTTATCCTGTTCAACACGCATATTGACATCTACAATAATTCCCAGAATGTCACGAATTTTATTTGGTATTTTTTCCAGCAGTTTATCCACATTGCTCACACCCACCACTGCACCTTTATCGTTTTTGCCAATAATCAACGTTCCGCCCTGTGCATTTGCAAAACCGCATATCCAGCGGATATATTCATCACGCCAGGACTCTTTCCACTCAATGGTCTGGTTTTCTTTGGAACTCATGCGCCGACCTCCTGTGGTTCGGTTAACAGAGGAGTAACGCCCACCTTGCCAGTGAGCAAGGGCTTTTCGACGTGATTGCGTTCGTCGAGTTTGATGTGCGGGGGTGTTTTGTTGTGGGTCATGCACTGGCAACCTCCATGTCGTTCAGCAGGTCGGTGACGCGCTTCTTGCCCGTGAGCAGGTCTTGCATGAGGGCGGTTTTGATGGAGCAGAGTTTGCTTTTCTCCTGGTCATAACAATTAAGAGTCTTCCTAATTTCCACAAGTAACGCCGTGATTTTCAGCTGCTCCTTAATTGGAGGTTGCTTGATCGCTAAAGATCTTACATCACCAACGTTTAAATGTGGATTTGTTGTTCCCCCTACTTTTTGGTCGAATCTAATCCTCATATCTTCAGAGTAGATCACCTCAACAAGATATTCAGGCAGACACTCATTCAAGACACAGCGTAAAAGCATTGTCCTTTGACCAAGGCAAACCTTGAAATTAACCGGAATCAAAAATGCCTCACCAACGGGTGCTTCTCGCGTGAAGATCACATCACCCTTTTGAGGTTCTAATCGCAATATTCGTTCTTTATATTCTTCATTAGAAATATAACTCTGTTCTCCGAGAAACTGTCCCTCTTTGATGTTAAAGGTACGCGCCACCAGAATTCCCCCTTTGGTAAACTGAGGCGTCGTATGAGGACAATCGACAATTGCGTTAGTTAGGCGATCAAGGGTTCTGACCTCCCACTCCACCGGAATCCTTCCCAGCGGCGAGTCCTTAAATTCATGAGTCTCCTCCGAGCGGAGGTTCCCTTCCTCATCAATCCCGCGGGTGAGCAGGTCCTGCATCAGCCCGGTCTTGATACGCTGCTGCTTGGCAATCAACGCCTCGGTCTGTTCGATTGCCCGGTCCACGGTCGAGAGGATTTCGGCGATTTTGGTTTGTTCGGGTCTGGCGAATTCAGGGACGGGATATTTCCTAAGGAACTCTTTTTTAAGATGCCTGAGACCTGATCCCTCGAACCCAAATGTGTCAATGTGATTAATTTTGAAGCTAATATACTGATACAAAAATTCGCC
>JAMJFV010000270.1 GCA_023544495.1 ANME-2 cluster archaeon | reverse complement strand
CCAATGACCTGACACAATATTTGGATATAACTTTTCAAGTATAGCAGGCAACTTGCTGTCATAAGAAGTCAATTCCCAATTCGACACATACGGTGGATTCCCAACCACAGCATCCCAGCCAGGATTCTTCTTCTGCGCACCATTCTCATAGAACGCCTCAGGAAACTCAAGCTCCCAGTGGAAGAAACTCTTCTCACCCGCAACCTCCTGCGCCCGCCTGAACCATTCTGCCTCCCGCCAGTGGCTCCAGTCAGGAAAACTCCCCGGATTCATCTCGTTCTGCAGATCAGCATACTCATCCGGCGGCGGTTCCACACCAAAATACGTGGAGACCCACACATTGGCCAGTTCATGGATCCGCCTGTTCAACTCAGATTTCTGGAGTGCATCATATTGGTGCTCCTTTTCCTTCACACATGCCAGGTTGTCATCGGGATGGGATGCAAACTCGCCGTACTTCTGAAGTAATTTATCAAAATGCCCCTTAACAGTGAAATCCCACAAGGTGGGCTGTTTGGTGCCGTTCTCCACCTCCCCCTTTTTCTCCTTTGACGGCAGGGACTTTAAATTCTTAACCTCGGCACCGATCAGGCTGTTCCCCACCTTCAGGTGATGGTCAAGGAACGTCAGCGGTTTATTAACTGCCACAGTCTCAAGCCACAGTGACAGCTTGGCAAGCTCCACAGCCATAGGGTTCAGGTCAACACCATAGATACAGTGCCGCACAACCTCCCGCCGTGCCCAGTGAACATCATGCTCGGCCACATCTTCTGACTCCAGATCCTCAGGTTTGGCCTCGCCCCACGCCCATACCAGTTTATTAGCCAAAAACTCACATGCCTCAACCAGGAAATGACCGCTGCCCATAGCCGGGTCCAGTACCTTGATATCCAATATGTCATGCAAGAACGGACGCTCACCCAGACCCTTTTCAGACCAGGCTTTCCGCTTCTCCTCAAGTACAGGGCCAAGGGTATTGCGCACAATGTACTTCACAATATAATCAGGTGTATAATACGAACCAGTAGCCTTGCGCTCACCTTTGTCAGTGCCGAGACATATAGAACCTGCCGTAACTTCATCAAAGGTCTTCTTACCCCGGGCATCCTTTTTGGCTATCCATTTCTCCTTCCCCTTCTCCTTAACAGCCACAAGGTCTTCGTCAGCCACTTTTAGTTTATATTCAAGCAGCCCCTCGTAAATAGAGCCAAGCTGCCTCGTCCCAAGTGTGGAATAATCTACAAAATCGCCATCATCCCTTGCCATCAGGTCAATTGCTCTGGCAAGATAATCATCACCGACTTTGTAGGTGTGCAGGAAAGGATTTTTATCAGGGTCGAACAGGCCGCCATTGTAAGCCGGAATGTAAAGGGTTTCTTTTAGAAGCCCGAACCTTTTTGATTCGCTGCCTTCATTGATCAATGCAAAAAGAGTATCCAGTTTATTCCAGTAATCTGTAGTGACAGGTAAGATAAGTTCCCTGTTATCAATTTTACCGGCAACATCATTTTTAACAGATTCTAGACTGAGGGCGCTATATGCCTGGTTACCAATATCAAGGAGTTTCCCGCTTTCAGCATAAAAAATAAATAACAATCTATAAAGCAGTCTCAACGTGTTTTCCTGAACTTTCCTTAAATTATGTTCATCCGGAATGAGGTTATTCTCAGACCTTGCAAAAAACCCCTCCGAGATAATCTTCATGGCTTCATAAACATTCCTCTGTAGACTGTCCCCCAATTCCTTTGCATATTTTACACTGCCATCATATACATTGTCCAGGAAATTTTTCCCATCAAGCCCTTTTACAAAAGCATCCCGCCTGAAAAACATGTAGAAATACTTGAATCCTTCTACATCACCTATCTCGAAGATCGTAACAAGGTCAACATCGTAATAACTATCCAGCTTATAACTGGTCTCATTATAGTATATCCTCCAGTGATGCCCGTTGGTAAGAATGCCCCACTGAACCTGGGTCTTATGCAGATACTGGTCTATCTGATAACTTGGATTCTGGTATTTAAATTCAGTAGTGCCCCATTTATCTTTTTTATCCAACGATACTTTCCATCTTTTTGCATCGCCCACCGCAATGGCTTTACGATAAAGGTCATCACTCCCTTTACGTTCCAGCGCCTCGCTTAAGGCAGTATCATTTTCAAAGAACGCATAATCCGGCCTCCTTGAACCTTTTTCGACCCTGGCCTG
>JAMJFV010000026.1 GCA_023544495.1 ANME-2 cluster archaeon | reverse complement strand
TTATAACCTCCTCACCAGATAATAGCAATCATAAACAAGCGGGAACAGTATCATGACACAGCAGCAGGCAAAGGATCTAGTTCGAAAGGTGGATGAGAACATCTATGAGGTCCCTATGGACTTCCAGGAAGGTATGAGGGTACCTGGCCGTATCTTCGTTTCACAGAAACTCATGAACGACCTGGAGACGAATACCCTGCACCAGGTCGCCAACGTGGCCACGCTCCCGGGTATCCAGAAATATTCCATGGCAATGCCAGATGCACATTTCGGGTACGGTTTCCCCATTGGCGGCGTGGCAGCCTTTGATGCCCGGGATGGTGTGATATCACCAGGAGGCGTGGGATTCGACATCAATTGCGGCGTACGCATCATCAGGACGGACCTGGAGATCGGGGAGGTCAGGCCGCGCATCAAGGAATTGATGAACGAACTGTTCAATGCCATCCCATCAGGTGTGGGTTCCAGGAGCAGGCTCAGGGTATCGGGCAGCGAACTGGACGACGCTTTCACCTTTGGTGCACGATGGGCTGTGGAGAGCGGGTACGGTGTGGAACGTGATATCGAACACTGTGAGGACGGCGGGTATATAGATGTGGCAGATCCTGAAAAAGTGAGCGAGAAGGCCAGCAAGCGCGGCAAGCCACAGTTCGGGACGCTGGGCAGCGGTAACCATTTCCTTGAGATACAGGAAGTGGATAAGATATATGACCCTGAGGTCGCGAAAATATACGGCATCAGGGAAGGTACGATCACTATTATGGTACACTGCGGCTCCCGCGGGGCCGGCCACCAGATATGTACCGACTACCTGCGTGTCATGGAGCAGGCATCCAGGAAATACGGCATAAAGTTACCTGATATGCAGCTGGCATGTGCGCCTGCCAGCAGCCGGGAAGGACAGGATTATTTCAAGGCCATGGCAGCCGGGGCAAACTACGCCTGGGCCAACCGGCAGGTCATTACCCACTGGGTCAGGGAGACCTTTGAGAAATTCTTTGGCAGGGATGCTGAATCCCTGGGTATGGACCTGGTATATGATGTGGCCCATAACGTGGCTAAACTGGAAGAACATGAGATAGATGGCGTTAAAAAACCGGTCTATGTCCACCGCAAAGGTGCCACCCGGGCATTCCCGCCAGGACACACGGCCGTCCCTGCCGCATACAGGTCAGTGGGACAGCCGGTACTCATCCCCGGCAGCATGGGCACGCCGTCCTATATCCTGCACGGGGCAGAGCGGGCAATGGAACTGACCTTTGGTTCGGCCTGTCACGGCGCGGGCAGGGTCATGGGAAGGGGTGAGGCAAAGCGGAAATTCAGGGGTGAGGTACTTGAGAAACAGCTGGCAGAAAAGGGTATTACGGTTCGGGCCACCCATCCGTCCATGCTGGCAGAGGAGGCACCGGAGGTCTATAAATCAAGCAGCGAAGTGGTAAATGTGGTACACGACCTGCATATCGCGCGCAAAGTGGTCAGGGTTAAACCCATGGGGGTTGCCAAAGGGTAACCATTAATACCAGTAAAAGTGTAAAATATCTATAATACTTTTAAAAAACGCTGCTGGTATGTCAATGAAAAAAAAGAAAATCAAGAGACACATCAGGTGGATACCCTCCATCTTACTTTTTATTGTCGTATTTAGTGCCGTTTCAGGTTATTTATTGATCAATGCCGAAGGTCCCATGCCATTACTGGCACCTCCGCCACAACCAACTCCCACAATGATGAGTTTACTGCCGTCTCCACTGAGTGTAGCCGACATGGAACTCATCATACCTGACAAGCTACCTGGTAATTGGGAGCACAGGACCAACTATAGTGGTGAAGGAACATTGACCATGATGTTCGATAAACCCGGTGATCACAGGGTAGTCATCAATGTGATTGATAAAAGGTCAGCGGAGATGGCTGCTTATGCTGTGACCCCTGAGAATTTTTCCTATACCGAAAGTGGAATTCACTGGGAATTGTCAGAGACCCGGTACAATAAAGCACCTGCCATGAAAGGTGTTTACATGGTTGACAAGACCAGGATGGGTGAATTAATAGCATATAAGCATGACCGTTTTTTAGTGATAGCTTTTATCCTGGGAGAGAATGATAATGTTCTTAAGATGGAGGACCTTCTGAATATCCTTAAAATTTAAGTGGTGGTAAATATGAGGCTGATTGTGGGGAAGTATCTGGAATATATGATAATATTACTTCTATATGTATCGTTTTTTACATTCCTGGCAACAGCACAGACCTCTATCAAGGTGAGCGAGACCAATCCTCCCCAGAACATGGTCCTCCTGATAGTGGACGGCATGGGATCAGGATATGTGAGCCAGGGAATGGTCCCTGAGGCTCTGGATGGCAGTCGTATCATTCCTCCCGAAGTTCCCTTTATGGACAGCCTTGCTGCAAAAGGTGTGCTGCTTCCTTACATTCGCGTACCGGACCCCAGGACCGGGCCTGCCCATTCGGTGATAGTTACTGGTCATTCAGGGGCCGAACCTGAAATGGTTGACTATGCTGGCGCAACTATTTATGACGTGCTTGAAGATGAAGATTTCATCTCTATTGCGCTCATGCACAAAGGGGATGCTTCTGGTATACGGGATGAACAGGATATCATTCTCTTTAGCGAGAACAATTCCGTTACTGAACCTTACCTTAAGGTGCGGATCAATGGTGATGCGGTTCCCGTTGGTATAATAAATGAACTTGAATACTGGGAACGACAACTTCCCGGTTATCTGGAAGGGACTACCGGTATTGACAGTTATATTGCATATTCGGATTGGGAACTGGATGCAGCCGCTGACATGGTTTCACTGATGTCCGGCCAGTACCCTGATACGAAGTATATCCTGACCATTAATGTAGGAGTGGTGGACAGTGCCGGACATTACCGGGGAGTGGAGGGATATGCAGATGCCATTGAAGGCGTGGACCGCAGGCTTGAACCGCTGTATACGGCAGCACGTGAAAGTGACACGGCGCTTATCATTACTGCCGACCACGGTATGGCATTCAGGACAATCAATGCGGCCAGGGGTGGACACGCGTCAGAGGGTTACAGGTCACCTGAGGCGCTAACCGTGCCGCTGTTCATTGTTTCTCCCAATATTGTTCCTGGCGTTATAAGGGATGCCCACGGACAGGAGGATGTGGCACCTACCATACTTTCTGTGCTGGATGTGGCCGGACGCCCGAAATATGGGAATGGCGATACAATACTGGTAAAGGATTATGCAAATCTCTGGGTGAGTTCTGATAACGATGCTGGTATTGAAGTATTACAGGGAACAAATACTATAGCCAGTAGCAGTGGAAGGAATTCCTATTTTTTTATGGGGTTAAAACCAAAAATTAATTATACGGTCAGGATCTCTAACGGAGATGAATTACTGGAACAGGTAGTGCATCTGGACGCTGACCGTGCCATCAGATTTGGAACCTCAACAGTGCATGTTGATGGTACCAGCCAGGATGGAGAGAATTGGAGGAAAGTGATCGCTTCTATCCTCATCCTGCTGGTGATTACAGGCGGAATGATAGTAATTTACAGAATTGAGCACTGATCCTGTTTCCAGGTTGGAATAGGAATGGACGGCTTGAATATAGATAATGATAGCGGGATATCCCCGGTTATAGGGCTTATCCTGATGACCTTTTTAGTGGTTATCTTTTCTGCTGCTGTATATGCAGTGGTGGGAAGTCATAGTTTGATCGAACCTGTGATCGCTGATATAGAGATCATGGGCGCTGATGTGTCCGATCAGGAAGTGGTACTGGTGCACAGGGGCGGGCAGTCCTTTAATGTATCCGAGATAAGCATTTTGATTAGTATTAATGGAAAGACTCTGGAAAAGAATCTTATAGATCTGCCTGTCGCCGGAACACCCCCCGGTTTCCTTCATTCTGTTGGTGGCGTATTGTGGAGTACCCCGACGAACCAGACACATGATAACATCTGGGACCCGGGTGATAAAGGAGATTTCAATATTGCGGGGACCAACAGTGACCAGTTCAACCCAGGAGACCTGCTTGTGGTAACCATTTACCACCGTCCCTCAGGAACGATAATTTCATCGCCCGAGCGCAGAATATGATGTATCAATGCTTCAGCAAAGAACATTCCAGATAGGTGTCATTGGGGCAGGTTCCTGTACCCCCGAAGAAGCGGATACAGCCTATGATGTTGGGCGGGAGATAGCCAGGCGCGGGGCAGTGCTGGTATGCGGAGGACTGGGCGGTGTTATGGAATCTGCCTGTCTGGGTGCCAGGAATGGAGGAGGTACTACGGTAGGGCTGTTGCCTGGTGACCAGAAAGATGATGCCAATCCATATGTGGACATAGCAATTGTTACGGGTATGGGCCATGCTCGCAATGCCATTGTGGCGGGTTCTTCAGACGTGCTCATTGCCGTGGGCGGGGAATTTGGGACCTTATCAGAGATAGCTCTCGGTCTGGCAATGGGAAAAACAGTAATATCCCTGCGGGGCGGCTGGGAAATACCAGGAGTGGTTATTGCAAAGGATCCAAAAACTGCTATAGATATGGTTTTCAAGCTTCTTCTGCAATGACTGCCAGCACCCACCCATTTAAACGATAACAGGTTTCAGGATAACACTCAAGGTCACAGCCCGTGCACGGACTGAATATGCCATTTGCGATCAATTTCAAATGTCTCTCACTGGGACCGGTGAATCCGATAGGAAACAACCTGTAGGTTTTTCTGCCCTCGGCCAGTTCATCCTCCCTGCGTATCAGGTGTTCCTTCATCAGTTTGTTGACAATTCTGGAACATTTCTTGCTGTCAATCTCCATTAATTTCCTGATCTCGCTCTGGAGTATTCCTTCCCTATGGGAATTTATAATTTCAAGCATTTCCTTTTCTGGCATTGAAGCTCCTAATTTTGTACCGGGTTAATGATTATTATATTATTACCTCTCAGTACCACTGATCCCAGCGATTTGGATTTTTCACCATTGACAATCTCCACGGTATTGATAAGATGCATATTCAAATATTCATCAGCACTCACCAGAGTACCCTCCAGGATATGCTGACCCCCTTTCATCTCGACCTGGACATTCTGACCGACCATAGTTTGAACTTTTTTAGTTGGAAACAAAATCATTCCTCAAAGTATTGTATAACTCCCATATGGTCTGATTAATACTTTAACATTTTGTATCCAGGTCTGTTCAAATTACCATATCAATACCTGAAAGTCCTGCACGGCGATTGGCAGTGAACTGTATGGAAGGCAGCAATTCTTCACCAAATTCCTTAACATGCGATCTATAGGAATCCAGTACCTCACGTATATCTGTAAGTCCGGGGTCATTTCCATGCTCACCAGTAATGTGTTCCAGGCGCGTTATATGTGAGTGTACCCAGTCATCGGGAACCTGTATCTGGTCGGTAACCAGCTCCATGGTTATTTCCTCGAACCCGGTTGCCTCCAGCCATCTTGAAATGTTGTCAAAAGAGTGCAGATGGATAATTCCTAACCGGTTCAGAATCTCCAGCAGCATCATATGTGAGGATTGAGCCTTATTGGTTGGCTTCAGTGACCATACCAGTAAAGCCATCCTGCAGTTATCCTTCAGTAACCGGACTGCTTCAGCCAGCATGCCCGGCACCTCATTTGAAGGGATATTGTTCAGGGCATGGTAGGAGAATATAATGTCAAAAGAAGCATTTTTGAAAGGCAGCCGGGCATATTCGGACACAACCGGAGTAAGAGTCCCCGAGGACGTTGCTGCCATGCCTCGGGCATATCCCGGATGTGAAATGGCAGTGACGACAGTGGTTTCGACATTTCGTGCAATCCGGACTGGCGTAATATAATCAGGGCCGATGTTGAGTACATGCATGTCAGGGCCCAGTCCGGTTCGTGCCGTGAAAGTGTCACGGTCAAATGTGGCGTATGGCATTTTGTAGTAATATACCATTATTAAATTTTAACCTTGTGTAATGGTCTTTTTTAACATTAATCATGAAGATTAAATAGGAAACCTTAATTTATACTGATAGGAAGTAACATTCCGACAAAACCTTTTTTGTACTGGCTAGAGAATGATATTTCAATAGTGTGATATAAATCTGTATTCACACATTAATAGGTTTATCGATTTGGAGGTTGGGAACCGATGCATAAGGAAGAACTGATTCAACTACATACCCTGATGGCACAAATGAAGACGTTTTTTGAAAGTACTGATGATTCTGCCAATTTTGATGTATATAATAATTTGGGAATAACTCCGGTACACGTACATCGTAGCAAGGCCGAACATAAACATGCAATTTTCATTCTTGGCAGTGAGATTGCAAATGTGATATCAGAGGACGAATATTCTGGTATGGGCAGAACTTCAATACGTATGAACGAACTTGCTGCGAAGACGTTTAATGATGGTGGACACTTAGGGTAAGTGATATTTATATAGCGTCTTCTGTACTTTCTGTCATGTTATTATTGATATTGATTTATTATTTCATATATTAATCATTATTCTTTTATTTTATTTTTATGTATTCAGTTTTTTATTTAATAAAAATAGATATCTATACATTTTGAACACTTTTGTTAGAAACGTATATACATCAATATAACCATTAAATTGCTTTTAATTTAAATTTGGAATTGATGGTTAATGGATGATGAAAAACTAAAAACCACTGAACTGGTCTTAACGGCTGAGATTTATAACAAGACACGTGAACTTCAGGTGGATGACCTGCCTGCCAATATAAGGAAGCATTACTGGGACAATAAAGAAGGTACAGTAAAGCGTCCTATAAACATTAAGGCTAAGGACCTGACACAACTGTATAAAATTATAAATCCGGTTGAAATAGCAAAGTCCCTTCCATTCTTGTCATATGAAGAATTTGGTTCACAACTAAAACTTACGATATTTGACCTTGGAGTAAAGTGGCTGGCCAAACACGAACATGGTAGAGAACATATTAAGAACAACCCGGTACTTGCACATTTCTATGAGAACTATGACACATTGGGTGTCAGCTATGAGGAAGCAAGTCAGAAAAATGAACCTAAGGAGGTTAGCCGCCAGTGGATAGATTCATTAATTCTCAAGATCAGCGGCGAGAAGGATTCCGAGGATGTGCTCAAGCTGGCACATATCATGGTTCCCGACGAAATAGAACAGACCCTTGACCGATTAGTACTGAACCAGGACCAGAAGGACGAAGTTGAAAAGATGGTCAAGGCTATACAGTTCAGGGAATATCTGACTAAGATAGGACTTATTGAAATTGGTAAATTGCTATTCGTAGGTCCCCCGGGCACAGGCAAGACCTCCACTGCCAAGGCCATGTCAGGTAAATTGAAGGTGCCCTTTGTAGAGGTCAAACTGTCCATGATAACTGACCAGTACCTTGGCGAAACAGCCAAGAACATTGACCGGGTGTTCGAACTTGCAAAAGCTTTGAGTCCCTGTATCCTTTTCATAGACGAATTTGATTTCATAGCCAAAACCCGGTCCTCTGATGAACATGCAGCCCTGAAACGGGCGGTCAACACCCTGCTGAAGGCCATTGATAATATAAGCCTGGTAAAACACGGAGTCTTGCTCATCGCTGCCACCAACCATCCGCAGTTGCTCGACAGTGCTGCATGGAGACGGTTCGACGATATAGTGGATTTCCCCCTGCCTGATGAGGAGATGCGGCAAAAGATACTGGAATATGTGCTGGCTGGGATCGACGGTACTTTTGACCAGACAGAGATAGCAGCAATGACTGAAGGGTATTCGGGTTCTGATCTGCGGATGGTGGTACGCGAAGCAGTATTGAATGCACTGATGGATGACAGACTCGTCCTGACCCAGGAAGACCTGGTAAGGGCAGTGGGTGAATTCAATAAACGAAATGCATTCAGTTACATGCTCGAAGGTACACCATGAAAGTAGTACTACTGGGTACCGGTGATGCTATCGGTACCCCAAAGATAGGTTGTCATTGCCCTGCCTGCCAAGATGCCCTTGACGGGGGGCCAAGCCGGAGACTCAGGTTCTCCGTGCTATTTGAAGGACCAGGGGGCAAGGTGCTGGTAGATACCAGTCCGGACCTCAGGTGGCAGATGATATCCAGAGGGCTGGACCGCGTGGACGGGGTTATCTGGACCCATGGCCATTATGATCACTATGCGGGTTTCGGTGACTTTCACCGGGTCCAGAACCATGTACCTGTGTACGGGCTGAATGGTACGCTAGACTATATCCTGCAATACCTGGGATTCCTGAACCCTGTTCGGCATAATGTTACGTTTTTCGAACCCTTTGAACTCGCAGGGCTCACGTTTACCCTGTTCCCGGTAAACCACCCGCCTATCAAGGAATCAGCTGGTGTGCTGGTCAATGAAGGTAATAAGAAAGTGGTCATAACCGGAGATACTAATTCGAGTATACCACAACAGAGCCTGGATATCATGCAGGATACCGACCTGCTGGTAATTGATGCTATCACGCCCCCGAACATTAAGCTGGTAAAACACATGAATGCTAAAGAGGCTCTTGAACTGGGACAAAGACTTGGTGCAAAGGAGATAGTATTCACCCATGTCAGCCACATGTATCCTCCCCATGCCAAAGCCATCATGGAATGGCCACTCGGAAAGGACGGTATGGAATTTATTATCTGATACCGTTACTTTTTTACTTTGGATTCCATGAATTCCCGTATTCGTCGTAATTTGCGTATCTGGAAATTAAAATAAACAGCGGTGACCAGTGCAGTTGCCCCCATGACTGTAACCAGTATGCTTATTATCGTGGGGAGTGATGATTTGTAATATTTTACCATAATGGACGTATGGGCCGGGTAGGTTGCATCCCATACAAGCCGCACCCTGCCTTCACGATCAATTGACCTGTTGTCAGGTTTTGGCCTGGGAGTGCCCAAAATCACATTGCCGGTATCATATCCTTCAGGTAATAATACGGTAACGGTTTCATTTCTCGAGAGGAAGTGGTAGAACTGGTCGTTTTCCCATGTGAAAGAATAGGCTACGAAACCGGTCATTGGCCGCTCAAAGTCAAGGTGGATGATATTTTTTTCCCGTAAACTGGTATGGGTAGAATTAAAGGATAGATCGGAAAAAGCACCTGGATTTGAGTGGTCTGCGTAGGGATATGTTCCGCCATACACTACAATATCATCAATGATAGGTCCTTTCGTACCGGTAGAACTGGTAATTTTTTCAGGTATGACAATGTCCATTGCGGAAACATTGATAACTGGTATTACGGCCTTTACGGTATTATTGGCATACAGGAAGAACGTGGTGATGTTTGTTACATTGTCAGGAGGAGGGGTCAATTCATAAATACCAGGATTGCCCGGTTCCAGGTCTATCGGTTCCGGAGTTTTATTATCCAGGCAGCCGCCACCGAAAAAAGCAACGATCAACAGGGCTGTGATAAGCAGGATCTTTGAGTGCCTAATGTTGTGTAACAAGATAACACCCGGTTCTAACAATAACGCGATACTTTTGTGACCCTTGGGTCGAGTTCCATTATCTGGATACCGTCCCTGTATATCCTGACCACACCGTCACTTTCAGAGACCGTTATTGCAACAGCCTCTGTATCCCTGGTAATGGCAGCGGCTGAAGCATGCCTCCCGCCAAGCCCTTTCTTGGTCAACACTTCCCTGGCGTTCACATCAAGGTAACGCCCGCCTGCCTGAATATAGCCATTACCATCCAGTATGAACACACCGTCCAGCTGGGCGAATTCCTTAACGGTTTCCCATGTGTTCGTATCGCAGATATACGATGATTCAGGAGATTGGCCCAGGTACGGATTCAGTACCAGTTGATGAGAGCGTTTCATAACTTCTTCAGCATCACCAATGATGAACGCTGTACCAACAGACTTCCCTTCCCTGCCGTATGCACCCAGACCCATAGCAATGGACAACACCGAGCGCAGGGCATTAAGCTTCACCCGTTCTGAACACGCTTTGAGTTCTTTTACCATGTTGTTCTCTTTCAGGTCATGTACCAGAATGCTGGAAGTTCCTCCATAGGAAATGACCCCTACTATCTTTTCACCCGATAGCAGGTCATTAATAAATGCGGTTGCAGAAGCATCGGTAATGTATTCGGTTCCTGTGGACACCTTGTGGTACAGGGTTTTGGACAGGGTCTGGAGTTTTTCGGCCGGGTTCTTTTCATCTTCGAACTTCCCGTCTTCAAAAGCAGGATATATTGCCAACATGGCATGGGGAGAGGCAACAAGTACAGGAATGTCTACCTCAAAATCAGGGGATATATCATCAGACATTATAATTATAGCCGAAGCTGATATCTTACTGGCAATCTCGGCAGCTGTCTTGATTATCACATCTTTGTCGCCCATTAAAATGTCCTTATAGAATGATCAATTTATTTCTATCTTTTTAGTACATCTACATTCATGATAAAACTTGGTTTTAGGTAACCTCCCAGGTGTTATGCAGGTTCCTGAAATGGCAGGACCAGTTCTTCACCGTCCACGAATAACCTTGGTGCGGTAATGATGCCATCCAGATGTATGCCCGCCACCACATCCCCGCCAAAGGTGCTGTTATCACCCAGGGCCATATGTACAGTGCCAGCCACCTTCTCGTCCTCGAGCACATTACCGATAAGCCGGGCCGCAGGATTGATACCTATCCCCAGCTCTGCCAGGTTACGGGCAGGAGGTCCCACATTTTCCAGCATTGTAATGAACTGTTTTGCCCCCTTGCCGGTGATCTCAGTGGCATTCCCTTCTTCGACCTTAATGGTCAGGGGCGAGGTCAGCAGTCCCATACCACTCATCGAGCCATCCACCACGAAAAGGCCGTTACCTCCCTTTGGTGCCACGAACACTTCACCGGCAGGAAGGTTACTGGAGGAACCTGGTTCATGACAGATACCGTGGTCTGTCTGCCAGTTACATCCTTCGATATCAAGAACAATATCTGTCCCCAGGTCAGTAACAATCCTGAGCTCCTTTGCGTTGTCAAGCCTGGATTTGAGGTTAAAACCTGTATCCCTTACAACCAGGTAATCGGCAGTGATGCCACCTGTTCCCATCATCTCCAGGGTGATACCCGGCATGGAGGCTATGCGCACACCGGCTTGATTGGCATTGAGCTTGGCCTGTGTATGGGTCAGGGATTTACTGGTAGGTGCCAGTACCACATTGGCGGCGCTCATTGCATCGGCCACAACCCTGGGGGGCTCCTGGCCGTGGACTTCCCTGGGTTCCATGGTCATAAGAATGGGATCGCATTCAAGTTCAACTGCCTTTTCAAACAGACACCTGGCAATTGACGGGTGCGTGGCAGTATCGGTGATTATCAATACCACTTCACCGGGCTTCACTGCCATACACGTTTCCAGCACGACGCTGGCGCTTTCTTTTAATGACATAGTTGGATCGTACCAATAATTTTATCGAACCTTTCTGGGGTCCGTTATCTCTCCAGTAAGCGCGGATGCGGCTGCCGTGGCAGGTGATGACAGGTATACAAATGCTTTTGCACTACCCTGCCTTCCCTGGAAATTGCGGTTGGAGGTCGCAAGTCCTACCTCACCGTCACCCAGCAGCCCGAAACTACCGCCCATGCATGGCCCGCAGCAGGGACTCTCAACAATGGCCCCGGCTTCCATGAACGTCTCAACAAGCCCGGCCCGAAGCACTTTCATGTATTCGGTACGGGATGCAGGAATGATCAGCAGTCTCACGCCCTTAGCCACGGGCTCGTCATCCATGATATCTGCAACTATCTTGATGTCCTCGAACCTGCCATTGGTACAGGAACCTACCAGCACCTGGTCGATGTGGGTACCTTCCACGTCTTCTACGGATTTCACGTTATCCACATTGTGGGGACATG
The DNA here is from genome assembly GCA_023544495.1 of ANME-2 cluster archaeon. Lineage (GTDB taxonomy): Archaea > Halobacteriota > Methanosarcinia > Methanosarcinales > Methanocomedenaceae > Methanocomedens_B. The sequence continues at coordinate 5,291 of JAMJFV010000026.1, read as the reverse complement.
CCACCTGCGGGGACAGGTCTGAGATGTCGTACTCGTGGTACTGGGCATATTCGCAGTCATCATCGCTCTTCCAGTAAGGGTCAAGGGTGAAGCCGGGTATGCGCTGTTTCAGGTAATCCTCGGTTGTGGTATCGGGCTCGATGATGCCGGCCTTGCCGCCCATCTCGATGGCCATGTTGCTTATGGTCATGCGCTGGCTGATGTCCAGGTTTCTGATAGCTTCGCCACCGTACTCTGCCGCCATGTACATGGCACCGTCAGCACCCACATCCCCGATGAGGTGCAGTATGATGTCCTTGCTGTATACTCGTTCGGGCAGGCGTCCGTTCACTTCGAACCTGATGGTCTGCGGGACTTTGAACCACAGTTTACCTGTGGCGAACACTGCAGCCATATCAGTACTGCCGATACCTGTGGAGAATGCTCCCAGTGAACCGTAGGCGCAGGTATGGCTGTCACTGCCCACTATCAGGTCGCCGGGTTTGACCCAGCCCTTTTCCGGTACTACCTGATGACACACACCTTCAAAGACATCATAGTTAATGATACCCTGCTCGGTTGCGAACTGCCTGAGCATGATGTGGTTCTGTGCTGCATTCAATGAATCAGCAGGTACCTGGTGGTCGAACAGGATGACTATTCTGTCAGGGTCCCAGACCTTTGGATCGGGTTTATCCTTCATTATCTCTCTGAAGCCCTGTACGGCCAGCGGTCCGGTGATATCATGGGTCATGGCACAGTCTATGTCTGCCATAACGAACTCATCGGCATGGACCGTTCTGCCTGAAGCTTTTGAAAAGATCTTCTCTGTGATTGTGAGACTATCAGAAGTCATAGGATTGCTGTATAGGTGCGAACGTGTAATAAAATTAATCTAAAAAAATCTAAAACTCAATACCAAAAAAGTATTAATACCTGTAATTCGAATATATCTATGGGTTAGAATTATGGAATGTGAAGTATGCGGAATTGAAAGTGAAACCACCTATTGCAAGGATTGCGGCAAGGTCATGAACGAAGTTATCAGGAAAGTGGGAGATGCACGGTGGAACGCCCTCGATGATTGTTCCTTCATTTATCCTATGGTGAAACGAGTTGGCCAGGGCGAACTGACCGTCAGGGACATCATTCAGGAACTGGAACGGGAAGATTAGAGAGGCATCCCTTATTTAAGAAAGATTTACTGGTCATTAATAGAACATGTACTGATGGATTTATTTGACAAGAATACTATGAAATTAGTGGGAGGTAAATAAATGAAATGGGTAACGCAAATGAAATGGGTAACGCTATTGGTCATACTAATATTGATAATTGCTATACCAATGGCCACTTCTAGTATGGATAATATGAAGGAACATGAAGACCGCCATATGGGTGACATGGATTTCATCCATGGGATTGTTATCAACGTTGATGGAGTGGATTATTACCTTGCTGGTGCACCAGATGGACCAAATGGTGAATTTGACATTCCAGGGCATTCCTGGTTAATGACCGGACCAAATAAACTGATGGGTAAACACTATAATACCGGTCCATTCGGAGCACCTCAATGGTGGTCATCCGATGCGGACAATGCCACACTGCTCTATACCGTGAAAGGGATAATCGACACATGGTCCGAGGAAAAAGCTGGAATGTATGCCAAACGTGGGTTTGTACATTACCATGAGTTGATAAATGTCTCGAATACAAGCGAAATGCATCCGACCAAAGTAGTCTGGTTAAAGCATACAGCACAGACTAGCTTCACTCTGGACGGTGGACCGCATCCGATGATGCCCGGTCTCATGGTCACACCAGGAGTTGACTATCTATTCATACCAAACTACTTTATGCCGTACATGCCGTAAATAATAAATATATGGATTGGTAAAGTTGCCAATCCTATTTTTTAAAAAATCAGGGAATTCCTGGATATGTGGGGTAAGTGAAGTGCCAGAAGCACAATTAGTATGTACCGTGTGTGGTTACAACATGGTAGGATATTCACCTGAACACTGTCCCTTTTGTGGTGCTTCCAAAGAGAAGTTCTTAACTTCAGAGGAATGCTCTGCACGGTACAGTGTCGTGGAAACACCGGTCACAGACCATGTGTCCAGATTGAACTCAACACCCAGACTGGGCCTTGAACATACAGCCTACCGTATCCGGACACACAATAAAACCTACATGATAGACTGTCCGTCATGTTTTGATCCTGATGTGACTGGAATGGATACCATTTTGTTCACCCACTTCCACTTCCTGGGATCTTCCAACCAGTACAGGGAGCATTTTTCGGCGAATGTCTGGATCAATACAGCAGATTCTCGTTTTGAGCTGTGTAAAGGATTTCCTTTTGATCGTACCTTTGAGGAAGGATTTGAAGTGGATGGGATCGAGGCATATCACCTTGACGGACATACTCCCGGATTTACCTGTTATTTCTTTGAGGATGTGTTTTTTTTGTGCGATTATGTATTCAAGAGTATGCGATTCAATCCTTATGGTCCCCGGGATAGAACAATAGAAGGAGGTCATCGCATCAGGGGACTGATTGAAGGGAGTAGGTTGAGCACGGTGTGTGCTGTTGATTATGTAATGGATTTCAATGAATGGGTCCAGGGTTTTGACAGGTTGCTGGATACCTTCACTGGATAAGTACTTCCTGCTGTCCTATCAGGTTGTACAGTGCAACCACAAAAGTAAACTGAAGCAGTATCAGGAAGTACAGTACACCCAGGGCGACATGACCATTGGTCAATATCAGTGAGAACATGATACCAAAGAAATATGGGAGCACATACCCCAACCGGGTATATCGCTTCAACTTCAGGCACACCTGTGCTTCCAGTTTAAAGAGCCATTTTACAAAGTCCCTCATGCGCTTTTTCTTTCCGAACCTGAAAATGAGGTACACCGGTATGGTAATGAAGAAGAAATAGATGAAAAGAATCACCCCGTAAACGAGTATGATCAGCATGAAGAACGATATGGGTATCATGATACCGATAAGACCGGGTATCTCTTTGAGTTTCACTCCTCGATGGTCCAGGAACAGTATCATGTTCTTACCTGACCCGGTCCTTTTAAAGAACACCCTGAGCAAAAGGCCCAGCAGGGTAAAGACCGGAATGGTGATTATTATTGCGCCTATCACGGCACCTACTGGGTCTTCATGATTGCGTATGCTTATGAAAAAAGGATAGGTGACCAGTTGGAGAAACAGCAAAGCTATAGGGATATTGACATTTTGCAGTTTTTCAAGGTGGACCATGCCCGCCTCCTTTCTTACGCAAGCGTGCAGGCTGTCTTTCTATGTCTGAATACCAGGAACACGCCCTCGTCCTCTGAGTTGGTCCTGTGTCGCACTCCTGCGGGAACAAGTATGCCTGTGCCGGGTTTCAGTTCGATCGCTGAATTGTCTGATTCGATGACCACGTCACCTTTGTGGTGAAGGAAGAACTCGTCATAGTCATGGACGTACCATTTACCCTCGCCCTCGCACAATACGGCGCGAAGCAGCGAATCATCCACGAATACCATATCATGGGGGCGGCGGGGAGATTCTAACTTCCCGGCTTCTTTTTCAAAATCAATGAGCTGTATATCCATAGGAATTGCTCCATCTGGAGTATACTTTATCCTTCTTAACTATAAGAGTATCCCGTGAGAAAAAAATTATTTCTTCAAAAAGAATTCCCTGACTATATACAATATTGCTGCAACAACTACCAGATTGAAGACCGAGCGGATAAGTTCGGTGTAACGGTATTCAAAGAGTGCGGATATGGCGTTTTGCATGCTGAAATAGAACCCGAAAGAAGATGCCAGCAGCAGTAACAACAGGATAATCATAGTGCCTTGCCTGAATAGAGCTATTCCGGCCACCTTGTCTGAAGTTACTTTAGATTCCTTTTCATCCATTGTTTTCACCTGATTATTTGTTATAACTGATAAACATCACTTCATTTTCGTTTCCTGAGCAGCAGTGCCACTGCCAGCAGTCCGGCTATGCCTAAGAACACACCGAATCCCGGTCCTGCCATGGGAACGCCGTAATCCCCGGTCCTGTACACGCCATAGTCATATGGCTCAGGAGGAGTGGGTTGTATGAATTCCGTAGTAATGGTCTCTGTGGTGCTCACTGACCTGGTCTTCTTTACCACATCTTCCTCGCCCTGGCTGTCCGGCGCCATGAAGAAGGATACACCGTATTCGGTAATAATGCGGTCATTTTCGAATATCATTATCTCCACACGATAGTCCCTGTCCTTTGGCACTTCAAGCTCGATATCTTTGACCAGGGTAGTATCTGCTTTGACCACACCTACATTGATGTTGCCGCTCTTGCCTATGAGGTTGGTCTTGGCATCCCGCAGTTTCACCAGTGCCGTCAGCGGTGCCGAATCCGACCTGCCGTAGTTGTCCAGGAAGGTGGTCACTTTCAGGGTGGTTGTGGTATCGCCCCTGGCTGTCATGGTGACATCCACGTCGCGGATGTTGATGTATGAATGTTTGGGACTGGAAAGCAGGGATTCCAGGCCTGATATGGTGGCTTTGCCCGAGGTTACCAGGCCGCCGTCCTCGTACATGGTTACTTCGACGCGGTAATTACCTGTGATGGGAACCTGCAGTTCGACGGTGCCGTTACGGGTCCTGTCCTTGCCTATTTTACCCATGGATATCTTTTCATCTGCCATGAGCAGGCTGGTAGCCAGGTTGTAGGCTTTTGCCTGGATGTCCACTTCACCAGAGGTCTTACCGCTGTTGCTTACATACGAGATGATGTCCAGCTGTACGATATCGTCATCGACGACTTCGGCTGATATGTCCACTTTGTTGATCTGCAGGCTGGTGGTGTCATACTCCCTGAGGCAACCCCCTGCCAGGACCGATGCAAGGACAAGTGCCATGACCAGCACGGTCTTTACTGCGGGCGTAAGGTTCATGTTAGCCATTTAGGGTGGTGCTTGTAGATATACTTTTCTGCTTTTTTTAGATGCTTTTAATATAAAATTGTGGGTGATAAAAGTGGAAGGGATTGTGAGGGGATGTAGATTAAAGGCTGAATTGGATTTCAGGTGGAAAAATTTAAATAAAATGGCCAATAGTGTTAATTTTGTGTATGAGTTCACTAATGATGATTGCCGGACAAGATGGGAAATCGGGGGGTTGAGACTTATTACAGGCCTTGTGACTTAAGTCCGGGGTATAGTGACTGCAACTACAGCCGTTACGTGCATCCTTTGAGTATCTTGAACCAGAATAACAATGATGGCGCTAAAACGGGCCACGGATAAAAC
>JAMJFV010000269.1 GCA_023544495.1 ANME-2 cluster archaeon | reverse complement strand
ATTACCTGTACTGCCGCCAGTGCCTGGATTTATACCATTGTGAATAGCAGAACTGCTATTTATGGCACTGACATCGACCAAGCTGGTAGCAAGAGCTAAATTGACATCATGGCAACTGATACAATCCGGACCACCGCCGGCTGTGACATTGGCATCATGGAAATCAACAGGTTGACCACCACCATTAACATGGCATCCCCAACAATCACTGGCTTTTGCACTGGCATTGATGTGTGCATTTACATTTGGTTTTGTACTGCTGGAATTCATCGGGTTGCCCCAATACGGACTATCAGCTAGGATTCCAGAGGTGGAATTGATGCCCAGATGGCATATCCTGCAGTCAGATGTATTGGGCAATCTATCTATTGTCTGAGTCCATTTATATGGTCTCATACTATTATCAGAGCCCGACCATTTTCTATAAAAGGCGTAATAACCACTTGAATTGTTGGACTTGCTCACTCCATGACAGGCACCAGCATCAGTTGTAAAATTATAGGCATAACAACTTGACGGTTGGGTAATGTTCGTGTCTGAATTGTAGAGTTGACTCATATCAGGTACAACAATTGTAGAGCTGGAATCATTGATATGATTGAATACTACCTGAACAGTATTGTCAATATCTGACCGTAGGGTTATTTTATTACTGTACGGTCCAGTTGAGCCGTTATAATGACATTCTTCACATATCTTAGTATTATTATCAGCTATAAATTCCATTGTTGTACTTTCAAGATGGCAGGCAAAACAGCCTTCATTATTCTGGAACTGTTGATTTAATTTAACTACATAATCTAAACCGTCATCTTCCCAGTCGAACCCGTAATGAATAGCTGCAGCAGAAGAAATAGTCTCATTATGGAATGTATCGCCACTGCCATGACAATTCCGGCAGAAATCTATGGATTTATTTACTGGATGCCGGACCTGGGGAGGATTGCCCCAAATGGAAGCATTGGTCGTATCCTTGTGACATATTTCACAGTTACTGGTGGGAGTTATCAAATTGGCATTATCCCCATAATGGGAAATGTTAGAAGCATCGGTCTCATTGGCTGAACCCCTGGTGGGTTCAATGTGCGGAGTAATATCTTTTTTGTGACAATAAACACAATTAATAGCGCCTTTAGTAAAAATTGAGGTGACAGTGTTGATATCAGGCACATGTTCTATGGTATTCTTTGGTTGGGTCCCGCTGATGGTATTATCTTTAGGTATACCGTCAACGTGACAAGGTCCGGCACTGCAATTGAGAGGTCTGGTAGTATTGGCAGGTACACCGGGTCCAAGGATATCATTAACGTGACCGCTTGGCTCTGAACCATTGGCATGACAGGCCCAGCAGGCTTTATTCAAGGAGTTCCATGAACCATTTGAGATTGGAGTCTGGTTATTCAGATTGGCGTGGATACCCTGATTCATAGCCGTCTCATTAACATCTTCGAAGATACCTCCTGTACCATGACAATCAATACAATCCGGACCTCCTCCCGATACTGATATAACACCAAGGTCGTGTAGTGTTGTGGTACCGACAATATGACAATAACAATTAGTACCAACAGTACTGTGACTGGCTTTTAGTGAAACATTTATTGCATTAAATACCGTACCACTATCGGTCGTATGGCAGTAAACGCATCCCTGATAACCGGTTCCCCAACCTACCGAATCGATAGCAATATGGTTATCTGAAGCTGTGTCAGTAATATTTTTGATAAAGTGGGCGGGGGTGGTACCAGATCCTGTACTCATGTTGATATTGCCGGAATTACCTGGATCTGTTGAATTGTAGATCAATACATCTGTTCGGCTGTGGCAGAATGAACAGGTGATCGCAGCGCTTGTTTTAACGTATCTCGTGTTTGCATCCGGTGAATGTGAACCGATATGTAAATCAGAACTGGTATTCCCGTGACAGGCAACATCTTCACATTTCGTCGTATTGGCTGCAGTAAAGGAATTATGGTCAGCTTCAGTTGGCTCATTACCATTGAAGTGACATAACCAGCATGCTTTTAATGTTTCATCATCCAATGGTGTGGTGTTTACTGCATCACTGTTCAAACCTGCATGCGTTGAAGCTTTAAATGAAGTCATATTTACTGGTTTTGCAGAACTAGAATCACCATGGCACCCATCTAATCTGGAACAGTTCTTATCTTTAATTGCACTCGTATTAACCCCATACCACACATTATGCATTAAT
>JAMJFV010000268.1 GCA_023544495.1 ANME-2 cluster archaeon | reverse complement strand
CATCCAGTTTGCTCTCGGTCTTTTCTGTGACCATGAAGATGAAGTGACCTACCAGATCAATAAGCTTGAACAGATAATACAGCAGGATAAATGATAGTACCAGAATATATGCATTCTTTACAATAACTCCGACATTTACGACTCCTATGGTTTCCGGGAGCTGCAGAGTGATGATGGCGATATAAAAACCATGAAGCAATATCAGATAACCTACTGGAGCTTTTGAAGCCTGTATCAGCAGGTCATCAAATTCATTCCGTGTCTTTTGTGTGAGGTGTATCAATTTCTTTTCAACGATATGGAGAAAAACCAATCTTACAATAAAGGTCAGGAATATTATGATAAAGAATAGCCCCAGCTTTTCCAGCGAGATGTTTAACATTTCCGTATTGAAGAAATCGGGTATTGTTATCATGGGAATAGTGAGATAAGCGTGTTACCGATATAAAAGTTACCGCTATGGGAAATGGTGAATTTTAGATGCTGTAATTATTGGTGATGATATCTGAAAACCTACAGGAAATGGGGGATAAGCATATCACAAACTTACTTCTTCAACTTCTCTTTCAAGAAGCTGCCGATAAAAACACTTATTGCAATTTCAACACTTACGACAATAGCAGGAATTAGAACAAAATAATTCAATTCCCCTCCCTCCTGGATAATTCCAAATACAAAACCAAGAATAAGCTGCTATGAAAATTAAAACTTCTAATAATCCGAAAAACATATTTTATCACCCTGGATTTTTTCCTGTGTGGATATTCTGGTCATAGAAATGGACGGAAATACTTCAATCACCAATACTCAGCGTTTTTAATTCCCCGTTCTCTTTCCAATCTAACCGGACCGTCACATTCACAACGGTTTTCGGTTCTGTCCTCTCTCTGATGTATTCGGACTCAAAATCTACTGTTAACTCTTTATTTGGAAGCAGGTCCACTCCTTCTGTCACGATTTCACTGAAGACCTTATCATGTGCAACATCAGTATAAATTACTGTAGCAGTAAAATCTTCTGCAGGTTTATCCCCGTCATTTACGAATGAACCATTCACTGTTACACTTTCATTCTGCGTATCATTTACCGGGCTCCCCTGTCCAATACCAATACTGGTAATAATATGCACACCTTTAGTTTCCTGAAGTGGAGTGAAAAAGCCCACTACGATTATCACACATATTGCCAATGCAATGATGATCATGTTCTTATGTTCTGTGATTTTCATAGTATCATTCCAGAAGTGTTGATTCCATCCCTATACTGGTCATCATTAATAATTACTAATACGCATAAATAGTTTACTTTGACTGCGATCTGATTCGAAGTAATCTGAAGCGTTTCCTGGATCTATCGAATGCGAAAGGCATAGTCCAGTCTTGAGTTCAGCGCAATTACGGCAGGTCCGGATAGAATGTATATCGTATCACTTTTCAAAACATATTTTACAGCAATCCTTTTCATCGAATCCTGCCTTTTATCCCTCATCATGACAGGGGCAGTAACATTATTCTCATCAGGCCTTGACTCTACGGTTGCCCTCAAACGGGCCCTGGACACCTTTGAACGCGTGATATGCATTACCTTTGACTACGGTCAGCGTGCAGCGTCCATCGAAATAGAGAACGCTGCTGTCATATGCAGGAAGTTCGGCTGTGAACATCATACTATCTCCCTGCCCTGGTACAGAAACTTCGGCGGTGCCCTGACCGGAACTGAAGAACTCCCCACCCCATCCCTGACCGAACTGGACGATGCAGTAAAGTCAGATGAGACCGCACGCAGCGTATGGGTCCCCGCGCGCAACATGGTATTCTTATCCATTGCCGCAGCCTTTGCCGAGGAATACGGACTGGAACATATCGTGGTGGGATTCGATGCCGAAGAAGCAGCTACCTTCCCTGACAACACACCCGAGTTCATAGAATTGTTTGACAGGACCATGGAATATGGTACCCTGAACCATCCCCGGATATTCGCACCCCTTGCAGACCTGGACAAGGAAGATATTGTCAGGCTGGGACTGGAGACGGGTGCGCCTCTGGAATATTCATGGTCATGCTACACTGCCGTGCCCGTGCCATGTGGCGAATGCGAGTCGTGCATGCGCCGGAAACGTGCTTTTTCAAGGGTAGGTGTTCCCGACCCATTGCTGGAACGACTGGGAAAATCTTAATGCTGACACCCGTGGTTATAGAATCGAAATGAGCCTGGACGAAGAAATTACAGCTATTGAGG
>JAMJFV010000267.1:1985-2252 GCA_023544495.1 ANME-2 cluster archaeon | reverse complement strand
TATCTTCTAAGAAGTATGAAGCGAAACCATTACGAAGAGTCTATATTGAGAAGTATGGTAAGAAGGAAAAACGACCACTAAGTATCCCGACTATGCGCGACAGGGCAATGCAGGCATTACATGCCTTTGCCTTAAATCCAGTTGCAGAAGCAACTGCTGACAGAGCCTCGTTTGGCTTCAGGAAAAATAGAAGCACACACGATGCATGTTCGCAAGCTTTTACCTGTTTGAGCACAAGATATTCTGCTCAATGGGTGCTGGAAGGAG
>JAMJFV010000267.1:0-1975 GCA_023544495.1 ANME-2 cluster archaeon | reverse complement strand
AGGCTGTTTTGACAACATCAACCATGAATGGTTACTGGACAATATCCCGATGGATAAGTCAATTCTCAAACAATTTCTCAAATCAGGGTTTGTATATAACCGACATCTGAATCCTACCAAGGCGGGAACTCCACAGGGAGGCACTCCACCACCAACAACTGAATATAACTACCCATCACTACCACCCAACAAGAAACACCCAATGCCTGATAGAAAAATGGAAAAGCACCTGCCAGCACCCCACACCACAAGGGAAGGGCGGAGCAGACCGGGACGGGCACCATATATAAGTGAACCAGAAGGGGCGGTAGCAGAACCATAGAATAGATGGGGGCTGGGTTTCATTATTTTTTAGACACAGATTTACACGGATTAGATGTTGCATACATTACTTAAGTCAAATGTTGCGACGGCACACCCAACCGCAGCAGTGCTGCGGGGTATAACGATTTAGATTAACGAAAGGGATGAGCGTATACTTATTCGATTATAGTTACAATCACGATATATATTTGAAAATCTCCTCTATATCACTTTCAGAAAATGAATAGTAGTCTTTTCGTCTCAAACAATCAAGAATCTCTTCAAGTTCTTCTCGCACAATTATAACCTCTTCTATGATGTTTGCCACCAGCAGGCTCTTCAAATCATATACTTTGGAGATACCTTCTTTGAGTGCCGATTTCCCAAGCTTCGTGTCGTCTGTCAACAAAATAGCATCTTTAGACTTTGCCAGAACAATACATTCGCAGTCCACAAGACTCAGGTTATACTTATCCTGAAGTCCATATGCTTGTTCAAATTCTTCTGCATCCGGTGATATTATACAGATTTTGTTCTTTACATCCGTAAAACTAAGCATTTTCCCGATCTTATCAACAAATTTGAATCCTGCAATCTTGTTTGTGTCCAATTCCCTCAATATAGATGGTGTGATATAACAGAAATGCTTCCTGAATAATATATCCAGCAAACATAATCTATCGATCTTAGCCAGTGAACTTAAAATGCAGGTGTCGATGAGTATCATCGTACTAGCTCTGCTAATTCACTTCCCTTATTCCGGGAAAAACCCCTTCTTATCTTTACACCTGCCTTTGCCAGAAAATCCTTTATTTCCTCTGTACTGACCCCTGCCAATTCAGCAGCTTTTGAGATGGATATCTCATCTGCCTTATACATCTCTACCACAGCTGTTATCCGCATATCCTTCCTGAACTCAAAAAAGGTTCTTAAAGCATCATCTAAAAGTTCATTTTTTGTTGAATATACCCCTCCCCGGACCAACGCATCTGCACCACTGGATGTAATTATAGATGTAGCACTGCTCATGATTGTTACCTCTTCACTTGCGTACTCAGTATTTCGAACCATTCACTAATAAGCTTTTCTTATCACATGTTGCATTTAGTAGCACATCCCTGTTGAAAAAGATAGCTTCAAATAGCCGCGTGGCATAACGGATCTTCTGACGTCGCTGTTCGTGGAACTTATCAGGTACAGAGCCAGGTGAAGCAGTAGGTTGAATTTACATTACTCTTTCATGTGTATACACACCCCAGCACAGTCACCAGTGCGGTGGGGGGGCGGGAGAGCAGGTCAATGCGAACCGCTGAGGTGCGCAGAGAAAAGTAAAAACGCTCTGCTCACTCCGCGTACTCTGCGGTTCAATTAAAGCAACAAGGCTGGCTGCCACCATACCGCCCTTGCGGGCTGCGGTGTCAGGGTCAGTTGTTTAAATGGTTGTTATTGTATAGCAGCACCCAAACCCGACTCAGCAACGTAAGGGCTGAGGGGGTGGGGTTCATTATTTTATTCATTGCAAAGGAGCATGGTCCTCTGGATGTGTGTTCTTTCCTGGTTTAAATTGTACTAATTATATATTTCAACAGCCGTGGCGCCACTCCACGCACTACAAAATAATACAACCGTCCACACCAGGTCAGCAGCAGCAGGGACAGCGCAGGGGAGTGGA
>JAMJFV010000266.1 GCA_023544495.1 ANME-2 cluster archaeon | reverse complement strand
ATTTAGATGATGATATTTTCATTCCTATTTCCCAGCTGAATACTCTACGCAGGTCTGCTGTAACAAAGCTTGAACATGAGCTTACAAAAAAATGGAAACGCAGGTGCAACAAGCCAGAGATCATTCCCGGAACCAGGGAAATACAGACCAGGACAAAACCCCTGCTATCAGTAAATACCTGTTCACTTGAATCTTTTCAAGCGGCTGTTGACAGCGGTGCAGATGTAGTGTTCTTCGGTGGCGAGAATTTCGCCGGTAGCATGCTCACACCAGTCCATTACCGGACCGCTATTGAGTATGGTAAGCACAAAGGAGCTGAAGTTTATCTCAGTGCACCACGAATTGATAAAAAACTGGAAGAATTGGATACATTGATTGAATTAAATGAATTGGAAAGGTCAGATGAACGGGAAATGTCAGATGAACGGGAAACGTCAGATGAATTATACAGATCGGGTAAATTCTCACCTGACCTTAAACCGGATGGATATCTCGTGGCAAATCCGGGTGCCCTATATCGTCTTCACAATTCCGATGAAAAATCTCTGGTAACTGACCATCCCTTCAATATCTTTAACAGGCTGGCAATGACACATTATCTTACGTACTGCAAGAGAGTGACACTTTCACCTGAACTTACCCTGGATGAAATTAGACAGATGACACCCTATGGTCAGGTCGAATGTATCGTACATGGCTTTTTCCCGATAATGGTTCTGGAACATGATCTGTTGGGAGAATTGTTCCCTGACGATAGAGTGCGCGAAGCTATCCTGGAAGATGAAAAGGGTTTCACATATCCTGTAAGAACCGATGACCAAAAACGTACGTATGTCATGAACTCCCGGGAATTATGCATGTTAGGTCATATCCCTGAATTAATTGAAGCAGGGGTCAGCTGCCTGAGGATCGAGGCAAAAATGTATGATGCTAAAACTACTGCAAAGTTGACGCACAGTTATCGCAAAGCTATTGATAGTGGAACCGTGGGGCATTGCGGGAGTAAATACTCTACCGGACATTATTTCAGCGCTGTCTTGTGAGAACGACTGCTGATGGTCATATCATCTCCTGTCACGTCATCCATTCCAAAACCCATCTGAAAGGCATCAAAAGAGTATTAAGTCATAATACCTATCCAAGAGAAGGTGAAAAGATGCCCAAACGAGAGGATATTCACAAAGTACTTATTATAGGGTCAGGCCCCATCGTCATAGGTCAGGCAGCCGAATTCGACTATTCCGGCACACAGGCCTGCAAGGCACTGCGCCAGCTTGGTTATGAGATCGTGCTCGTCAATTCCAATCCTGCCACTATCATGACCGACCCCGAGATGGCAGACACAACCTACATCGAGCCGCTTAATATCGAAACTCTGGAGAAGATCATAGACAAAGAGCGGCCTGACGCCTTGCTGCCGAACCTTGGCGGCCAGAAAGGTCTGAACCTGTCCACCGAACTGTATGATAAAGGTATTCTTGAACGATACGGCATAGAGATCATTGGAGTACAGATCGATGCCATCAAGCGGGGCGAGGACCGGACCACCTTCAAGGAAACCATGGACAGCGTCGGGGTTGAGACCGCGCGCAGTGAAACAACGTTCAGTGTTGAAGGAGCTGAGAGGATCGCAAGGGATATCGGCTACCCTGTGGTCATCCGGCCTGCTTACACCATGGGCGGGACCGGTGGCGGTTTTGCATACAACGTGGATGAGTTGCGCACCATTGCCGCCAGGGGCATCTCTGCCAGCCTCATCGGCCAGATACTTGTGGAAGAATCGGTACTCGGGTGGGAGGAACTTGAACTTGAAGTGGTAAGGGACGCCCAAGGCAACAAGATAACGGTCTGTTTCATCGAGAACATCGATGCCATGGGAGTGCACACAGGTGACAGCTTCTGCAGTGCACCTATGCTAACCATTGATGAAAGGCTGCAGGCGCGACTGCAGGATTATTCATATCGCATCGTGGATGCCATCGGTATTATCGGAGGCACCAACGTCCAGTTCGCCCATGACCCCACTACCGGCCGCGTGGTGGTGATCGAGATCAATCCACGCACATCGCGGTCATCAGCCCTTGCCTCCAAAGCCACAGGATTCCCTATCGCGCTGGTGTCTGCAAAACTGGCAGGCGGTATGCTCCTTGAGGATATCCCTTACTGGCGTGACGGCACACTTGAAAAGTACACGCCATCAGGCGATTACGTGGTCATTAAGTTCGCTCGCTGGGCATTTGAGAAATTCCCCGGGTCCATCGATA
>JAMJFV010000265.1 GCA_023544495.1 ANME-2 cluster archaeon | reverse complement strand
TTCCTGGAAGAAAGATTCTATTTCAAAGATGCCAGGCAGAGCCTTTACGGGATCAGGGATGTACTACCTGTTACTCCAACCGTGCCAGTGGAGGTCATGGCGATCTGACCATCCACAATGTGCCCGGTAGCGGGCACACATACAAACACACTATATGTTTATATGTCCTAAAACCAATACCTTTTCCGTTCAATTCCCGGAGGGTATACCAGGTCTAAACGAATCGCACTGATCACTGATGATTTTACCATATTCCAGTCCATACTGGAAGTAACAAAATTCAGAAGTATAGATATCCTGGTGCTCTCATTTTCCGACCCCATTCCCCATGACGTAGGCTCGGTCATCACATCAGCCAGTGAATCGGGAAAAATCCATTTCGATCCTGAAAAAATCGTCCCCTTTAGCGGAGACAGCGGATCAACCGTCAATGCAGCACTGCAAATGCTCAATGGCAGGAACGGGAAAGGCCGGATCATCATCGGTATAGACCCGGGCAAAATTCCGGGTGTTGCTGTGCTGGAAGATGACATGGTGATAGCAGTCTACCACATACCATCCCGCGAAGTCCTGGGTGTGGTCAGGCATATACTGGAACACTACCCGCCCGAAAACAGTATCGTCAGGATAGGACACGGAGCACGGCTGGTCAGTGCCCGGCTGTCCAATTCCCTTCTTGACCTGGGAGTTCGCGTGGAACTGGTCGACGAGACCGGGACCACACCTGCAATGGGCCGCGGAGTACACGGCTCTGAGATATCTGATATCATAGCGGCTATAAATATCGCCAGGCTCAAAGGTATACCGCCGGGTATGCAGGACCTGGAACCCTCAATAGGTGAAATAAAACGCATACAGGAATTGAGCCGGAATCTTTCCCATGGCAAGGCCAGCATACCCCGTGACCTGGCACGCAAGGTAGCAAAGGACCAGCTTACCATAGAAGAAGCTATCAGGATCCATGAATGTCCCTCACCGGACTAACTGATGGTCGCACCATGTGTCGCATACTGGCAGTCACAACCCCTCTGTTCGGGCAATAACGCAACTGCGTCCAGGATCACGGTGCGAAGCGATTCCTGCATTGTATCCAGCATCTCCAGAACCTCATCTGCGGTCAGTTTCTTACCGGCAAGACCGCACGCCCTGTTCGTAATGATGCACAGTGACGCATAGCAAAGCCCCAATTCCCTTGCAAGTACCACTTCAGGCAATCCGGTCATGCCCACAACATCCCCAAATGACTGCAACATCCGTATTTCAGCGGCAGTCTCGAACCGTGGTCCTTCAGTGCACACATACACACCCCTCTGTACCTCAAGACCGTTATGTTCCAGTGCATCAGTAAGACATTTCCCTACCTCAGGACAGTAAGGTTCGGTCATATCCACATGGACGGTCTCGTCATCAAAAAACGTATTGACCCTTGATCTTGTCAGGTCTATGAAATCATTGGCAACCAGGTAACTTCCAGGCGGATGGTCGCCCATGGTGCCCACCGAATTGGTTGCAATCACCCGCACGGCACCAAGTACTTTTGCAGCCCACACGTTTGCCCGGTAATTGAGACGGTGTGGGGGCAGGTGTTCCCCCCTGGTACTATCACTATTTGCATGCCTCCCTACCAGAGCCAGTGCCAGTTCCCTGCCGTTATGGGAAATTGTACCCTTTTTTGCCTTCACGGTACCGTATGGAGTGGTTAATTCAATATCTCTGAACCCATATTCATCAGGACGAAATCCCACCCCGCCGATCAGAACGGCATCGATCTCATGCTGGTTCAGGGGTGGCATCAGATGTCCTCGTTGATATCCATATACCTATGAGCGATACGATCACCGCTCCCACTATTGAAAGCACAAGGATATTGCGTCCGGTGTCGGACGAGACAAAATACTCATCAATATCTGAGCTCATTGAAAGAATAAATGTGCTGGCGCCCCACATCAGCATGCCCAGTGAGAACATGAAGAAAAGGTACGGCCAGTTGCGTTGATAATTCTCACCCTCCAGATGAATGTCCACCATACGGCCTAAGGAGGCGATCCACCCCGCGGCAACGTACCACCAGACTATCTGGTTGATAAATACCATGAACAGGATTATAATTCCTACAAAAATATCGGTACGTGTATAGAATTCCCAGAACCTGATGGCACCAATGATCGTGCCTGCCAGAATGAGTATCAATGCTACCGAGTAGGTGATGAACGAGAACTTCCCTGAGACCAGGGAATGTTTCAACTGTGATTTGAACTCCTCAAAGGCATCA
>JAMJFV010000264.1 GCA_023544495.1 ANME-2 cluster archaeon | reverse complement strand
GTTCAACAGGCTGGCACGGGATGTCAAGTACCAGCTTGAGAGGGCCAATATGCGAAACCGTGACCTCAATGTAATTACTGTTGTCAGGGCAGATGTCCTTACCGAACGGCTCGCACATCCGCTTGCTACCGGCAATTGGGTTGGTGGCAGGGCTGGCGTGTCACAGTTACTGGACCGGATCGATTACATGGCCACACTTTCACATCTTCGCCGTGTAATCTCTCCCCTCTCCCGAGCACAACCTCATTTCGAGGCCAGGGACCTGCACCCGACCCAGTGGGGCCGCATCTGTCCATCAGAGACTCCGGAAGGACCAAATTGCGGGCTTGTGAAGAACTTTGCCCAGATGGTAGAGATATCCACCGAGGTGTATGATTCCAAGGGATTAAAACAGACCATGTACAACCTTGGTGTGGAACCGATAGTCACTCATATCCTGGGTTTGGAAGAAGCACCCGGCACTTACGCCACTGAACTTGAGGCGATAGAACAATCACTTGAATATAGTAGTAATGACGATGGGGGCGATTCGTTTGAATAGAACAAGGGTCTTTTTGAATGGGGAATTGATGGGTTACCATGGCAGACCCGAAGAACTGGTTGACAATATCAGGCAGATGCGCCGTTCAGGTACAATACCAAAACAGGTAAATGTTGCACATTATCCCATAACTAATGAAATAATCATAAATAGTGATAACGGCAGAGCACGCAGGCCCTGCATCATAGTGGAGAATGGAAAGCCACTGATGAAGGAAGAGCATGTCTCACTGTTGAAAAACAATGAGATTGTATTTGAAGACCTCATTAAAATGGGACTGATAGAATATATCGATGCTGAAGAAGAAGAAAATGTATTCATTGCAGTAGATGAGGCCGACCTGACCACGGAGCATACACATCTTGAGTTAGATCCTGCCCTGATACTGGGTATCTGTACCGGTATGATACCTTTCCCTGAGCACAATGCATCACCAAGGTGTACCATGGGTGCAGGTATGGTAAAGCAGTGCCTGGGCGTACCTATGGTAAATATGAAACTCCGGCCGGATACCAGGGGGCATATGCTGCATTATCCGCAAAAAGCGCTGGTGCATACACAGACATGTGATGTCATCGGTTTCGATGACAGACCGGCAGGCCAGAATTTTATAGTGGCTGTACTTTCGTATGAAGGGTATAATATTGAGGATGCCCTGGTCATCAATAAAGGCAGTATAGAGCGGGGTCTGGGCAGAAGCCATTTCTTCAGGACCATGGACGGTGAAGAAAGACGTTACCCGGGCGGCCAGGAGGATAAGTTCGAGATACCTGACCAGGAAGTGCGGGGTGCCCGCGGTCCGGAGGTATATTCCCAGCTGGATGAAGACGGGATAGTAAATCCTGAGATTGTAGTGAGTCATAATGATGTGCTCGTTGGTAAGACCAGTCCTCCCCGGTTCCTTGAAGAACCAACGGAACTGGGCCTGAGTCCCCAGCAGAGACGTGAGTCAAGTGTTACTATGCGTTCCAATGAACAGGGCATTGTGGACTCGGTCATTCTGACTGAGAGCGAGAACGGTGCCAGGTTGACCAAGGTCAAGATCCGGGACCAGCGTGTGCCGGAACTTGGCGACAAGTTTGCATCCAGGCACGGGCAAAAAGGCGTAATTGGACTTATCATGCCTTTTGATGATATGCCATTCAATGAATCAGGTATGGTACCGGACCTCATAATCAATCCCCATGCCATTCCGTCAAGGATGACTGTTGCACATGTCCTGGAAATGATAGGAGGAAAAGTTGGGAGTCTTGAAGGTAGGCGTATCAATGGCACTCCATTCTCGGGAGAATCCGAAGAGGACCTGAGACTTGCCCTGAAACGCGCAGGTTATTCCCATACCGGTAAGGAAGTGTTCTATGACGGTATCACAGGCAAGCGCATCGAGGCCGATGTGTTCATAGGTGCCATCCTGTACCAGAAACTCTACCATATGGTGGCGTCCAAGATACATGCCAGGAGCAGGGGTCCTGTCCAGGTGCTTACCAGGCAGCCAACTGAAGGGCGGGCCAGGGAAGGCGGTCTGCGATTCGGTGAGATGGAACGTGACGTGCTTATCGGGCACGGTGCAGCACTTGCCTTGAAGGAACGGTTACTGGACGAATCGGATAAAGTAGAACAACTTGTCTGCTCGACATGCGGAATGATCGCCACCAATGACAAGAGACGGAAGATAACATTCTGTCCCAATTGCGGTGCAGAGGTCGGTATTTTCAAAGTGGAGATGAGTTATGCG
>JAMJFV010000263.1 GCA_023544495.1 ANME-2 cluster archaeon | reverse complement strand
CGTCAAACCGTCCAGGAACTCATGTATCCTGTGCACGAATTCCTTTGCTTCCTCCTCTGTATTCGGATAATTCAGTTCAAGTAACGGTACTTTACTGGCCCGCACCAGGAAATTGATAAGCTCATTTGTACGGGCGCAACCCATACATCCAAACGAGATATCAGGCTCTTTAACAATAATGCCTGCCTCGGCCTCCTCCAGCAGGGGACCCAGCAGTGACATCCTGCCCCTCACTCCTGCAGGGACTTCAACGGCTGCATACTTCAATCCCCGTTTTGGGTCCTCGGGGGTAATATTGATCGGCGGCGAATCCAGACCGGCCGTGCGTATATTCTTCCCTATCTCCTGCATAATGGCCAGAGGTTCGTGACCGAACCTGTCCACAAGGTCTGACAGTATCAAACTATTACTGGGGTAAATGAAAATCTTAACCATCCTGATAACCTCACTCTGATTTCGTGACCTCTTTTTCAATTATGTCCTTCAATTCTTCAATAGTAATGTGCCGTCGTGCACCGTCTTTTTTCTTTGGGATTTCGCCTCTGTCTATCTCAGCCAGTGCCTCACTAAAATACGGCAGGAGGGCAAATTCTACTTCATGCTGGTGGAACCCTGGTTTTGGACCTCCGCCGCGTCCTGCTCTGCACCGGTATTTGTCCCCGGGAGGAACACCCCGTTCTTTGATAAATATCCGGTTGGGGTCCAGGTTTCTGAGTTCCCTGGCCACCTGGTTCACTTCAGACCTTTTCCCTTCGATGACAAGACCGAAACATGTCTCTTTGACAGTTACATCCGTCTTGCTCTCATATATCTTGATGACCATGTCACTGGGCAGGGTATAGGTGGAATGCAGCACAACCATCTTGCTGATTATATCATCGTCACTCATCCTGCTCCACCTCCATCACATAAACGATGTCACCCTTCTGGAAGGTCTTCAATTTCTCTGCATCGGTCACTTTGCCGATAATATTGGTACAGTGGAACTTCTCTCCGGTGGGACCGTAGCGTTTATCGTTTATGGTCTTGACCCCTATCACGCCATATGTCTTTGAAGCCTGGTTGGTCACCCCTAACTCACCTGCATACACAATTTCATCAGGTGTGTTTTCCGGCATTATCTCTTTGTAGGTTTCAGCACGTTTGATGGTCTTTAGCAAAGTGGTATTCTCATATGTTAATTCCACAGGCAATGGACCGAGCGGTCGTTCCTTGAGCTTGAGGGCGTGTTTGAAAAACTCCACTGTTACAGGTGCCCTGTCATAATAAAATTCTATGTGGATCAACTGGTCAGGTGGGATGCAAAATGCAGATACTTTACCCCCTTCCAAGATCTCCATTGTGGTTTCAGGACGCTGTTCAACTACTATGGCATCATCTCCTTCATAACCTCCGATCTCCAGCGTGAGTCCACGTTCCTGTGCAAGTTCAGCAGCTTCATCGATCTTCAGACCAAGGAACATGACCCGCTCGGGGGTGGCAGTCACAGTAAGCTTATTGCCTTTGTCAGCCAGCTTTACCAGTTCGATCCCCTTTGTCACCATTCCCACAATTGAATGTGCCATGCTGCTGGTACGGTCTTCCTTTGAGATGAACACCCTGCCCATTCCGTCACCCTGGATACGTACCGCCACGCTACCTTCCGAACGGGAATCCAGCGTTTCGAATGGACAGATCTCTCCTTTGAGCACATCATCCACCACGTAAGAACTGGATATATCATCTATCTTGAAGTACCCGTGTCGTACCAGACCAAGGAAATGTTCTGCACCTTCGGGTGATTTTTTATTCATTTCAACCGCTAAATACGTGAAGATCTTCATACCATCCTCAAGTACGGTATCCATGTCAGTAGTCGTGATCTTATCCGTAAGGGTCTCCCATTTTATGACCGGTTCGATGCCGGTAATGACATCTCCCTGTTCCAGCTTTGAAACGATGCTCTTGCTGGTTATTACCTTTGCAAATACACCCCCGTTCACAGGAGAGCCGTGAGATGCTGTGTGATTGTTCTTTGCAATGATCACATAGGTGTTCCTGGCATCATACCCGCCGGCCCCGAAGATAATATCATACCTCTTATATGCATAGGTACCTCTATCGGGTTTAATGCCAGTTTCAACAGGACCGAAAGCCACTGCGTCAGGAGTAGCCCAGTGAGCATGCAATTCCTTTCCAACAAAACCAGCTGACCAGATAGTTAAAAATTCAGCATTTTGGGAATCCACTTCAATCTTGAACTCGCCTTTGTTCGTTTTAAGACTATATTCGGTAGTTTGCTCTTCCTTTTCTTCTCCACC
>JAMJFV010000262.1 GCA_023544495.1 ANME-2 cluster archaeon | reverse complement strand
CATACCCGTCCACAGCACTGATGACCGTTATCCCTGCAAAGGTGGCAGGAGTCAGGAAGGTGGTCGTATGCACCCCGCCCGGACCCGACGGGGTAAACCCGCTCACACTGGCGGCGGCACACATTGCCGGTGCAGACCATATCTACCAGGTGGGCGGCGTACAGGCCGTGGGTGCCATGGCTTACGGCACCGAAACCGTGCCCGCTGTTGACAAGATAGTGGGCCCGGGGAACGTGTATGTCACAGCTGCCAAGATGATGGTCAGGGACCGCTGCGAGATCGATTTTCCGGCAGGGCCCAGTGAGGTGCTTATCATAGCTGATGAGTCGGCAGACCCTCAATTCATTGCTGCTGACATGCTGGCCCAGGCCGAACACGACCCAAATGCCGTATCTGTACTGGTCACTACATCGGAGGATGTGGCAAAACGGGTAGAGGCCAGCCTGCTTGAGATGGCGGGGACTGCAGCAAGGAAGGAGATAATACAACAGTCGCTGGAAAATGCTGCCATACTGGTTGCGGAGTCACCTGAAGAGTGCATCGATTTTTCCAACAGGTTTGCTCCCGAACACCTTGAAATAATCACCGTTGATGACGGAAAGGTACTTGATGAAATTACCAATGCAGGTTCTATCTTCCTCGGGCAATATACCCCCGTTTCAGCAGGCGACTATGCTTCAGGCACCAACCATGTGCTGCCCACTGCCGGATATGGTAGGATCTATTCAGGGCTCAATGTGGACCATTTTGTGAAGAAATCAACGATCCAGAAGCTGAGCNNNNGATATATTCAGGGCTCAATGTGGACCATTTTGTGAAGAAATCAACGATCCAGAAGCTGAGCAGGGAAGGACTGGCCAAACTTGAACCTACTATTACTTCACTGGCCGAAGCTGAAGGGCTGAGCGCACATGCAGATGCCGTAAGAAGAAGACTATATTGAAATCAGTCCGTAGTGACTGTTTTTTTCACGAAACGTTTAAATAACTTTAAAAGAAAATATAGTAAGGTGAATACTATGGGGAACTCTAATAAATCACTCGTTAATCTTATTGTAGGAATTGTACTGATCGTAATAGGTATTGCATGGTATGTTATTGACATTCCGGTCCTGTCGTCATATCTGGACAGCCCGATGACCTTTACTCCCATGTGGAAGATACTTGCTCTTTTTGTGCTTGGTGTGTTTGGTATCTGTGTATTCTTTGTAGGTCTTATCCTTGCATGGATGGGATGGGACGACTACAAGATGGAAAAAGAGATGGCCGGATCAGAAGAGCCCGAAGCAGAAGATGAATGGGAAGAAGAAGATGAAGAAGAGATAGAGGACGAGGAAGAGACTGAAATATCTGACAAGGAAGCTGAACTTGAAAAAGAGCTCAGGACCGATATGGAAAAGGAGTCTGAAAAACCTGAATTCATATGTTCCGTATGCGGTAAGAGCGTGAAGAGCAAAGCCGGATTGGCGGCCCATATGCGCTCACACAAATAATATCAGGACAGTACAACTGTCTCAACAAAAAGATTCCTGTCCCCCAGCAGGGGGACATTGAGATCATTTGTCATTGTCACCCTGAGGGTATGATTACCTGCACCCAGCAGCACGTTACCAAAGAGTACTTCCATTTTTGATGTGCCGGCTATTTCATTATTCCCCATTATCGTACCATCGATCTCAATTCTGGCAATGGCCCATTCCTCTGGCATAAGAGGCCAGTGTGCCTCCGTGCTCCTTCCCTCGAGGGTAACACGATACACCGCATCATGCCTGGTCTCGAAATCCGCACTCACTCCATCGTCAGGACCACTTTCATGTGATGACATGATCCATGTATTGAACTCAAATACCACAGGCGGCAGGGTAAAAGCGATCTCAGCGCTCCCATCATGCAGTCCGGCCGAGCGGGCTGTAACTACACTCAATCCCGTTTCCCCTGATCTTATGGTCGTACTTCCACTGCCATGGGAATTGGTTATGACCTGGCCTGCGCTCAGGTTCCCGCGTGAACTGCTCAGGTTGATGACATGTCCCTCCGTCTCTACGCTGGTACCCGTGCTGTCAATGACCTGAACTCTGACCCTGGCAGCCGTCACTCCATCAGCAGGCACTGAATCCGGCTGTACTGACACCAGCAGTCCATTCGGGAGTCCTCCTGTGGTGTCCGGTCGTATGTATGCATCAACATCATCAGTCAGGTGGGACAGGGTGTAGATGTCACCCCCGTCATTGACCAGCTCAAAGGTCACTGACTGGCTGCCTCCCTGTACTACCAGTGCCTGGTGCAACCCGTCCACCACGTTTGGAACCCAGTG
>JAMJFV010000261.1 GCA_023544495.1 ANME-2 cluster archaeon | reverse complement strand
CAACATATTGATTCTGTCCATTTACTTTTGCACCAGTATCATCTATCTGCTGATATGTCAATAGCGGTCTAAAATTCCCCATTTTCAGCGGGATAAAAATCCCCACGTAACAATCTTGGGCATAAATTCCAGGATTGTAAACTATGCTTGAAATTGAGGAATACATTATGATAAGAGAACTACACGCACAGGGTTTTAGCATCACTGACATATCCGATAAAACAGGATACGACAGGAAGACCGTAAAGAAATATTTGAATTTAACAACAATACCAGAACCAAAACAACGGGCTAAAAAAGAAAGTATGCTTGATCAATACAAAGATCACATCATCAAGCGGCTAAACGAAGCCCCCTTCACAGCCTCCCGTCTATTTAGGGAAATACAGGGAATGGGTTTTAAAGGAAAATGCACAATAGTCAGGGATTTTGTCAGAAAAGTTCGACCTGAGAAGGGAGTCCAGGCAACTTACAGATTTGAAACAAAACCTGGGGTACAGGCACAGGTTGACTGGTCGGAATTCGGGAAAGCCGAGATAGACGGTAAAAATCTAAAACTGTACTGCTTCAATATGGTTCTTGGTTACTCAAGGATGAGGTATATTGAATTTACATTAAGTATTGATGTATACACCCTTATTCAATGCCATGTGAATGCGTTTCGTTATTTCGGTGGATATACAAAAGAGATACTCTACGATAATATGAAACAGGTAGTGATGAAACGGGCACTGATTTCCACAGAATCGGACTGGAACTCCAAATTTGAAGATTTCTTCAAACATTATGGATTGCTCCCTCATTTATGCCGTCCTTATCGACCTCAGACAAAAGGTAAGATAGAAAACAATGTCGGCTATGTTAGAAGAGATTTTTTCCTCGGAACGAACTTTAACTCATTTTCTGATATTAATTCCCAGGCACTCAAATGGCTGAAAAGGGTTAATTCCGAAGTGCATGGAACAACACACGAAATACCCCTGGAACGTTTCAAAGCAGAAGAACTCAAACCGATAAACGATGTGCCTGAATATCTTGTCATCCGTGAAGAAGCAAGGAAGATCTCAAGAGAGTGCTTTATTTCATACCTTGGGAATATGTATTCTGCCCCATATCGATTTGCAGGCAGAGAGGCAACACTTCAGATAATAAGTGGCAAGTTCAAGGTTATTGTAGGCGGTGAGCAGGTCTGCGAACATGAAATCCTTGTGGGGCGAGGAAGGGTATCAAGGGTCAAAGAGCATTTCAAAGGATTGATGAAAGAAATCCTGAAGGAAAATAAAGCTGCCATGAATAAATCAGGGCAATCGATATTGAAATTCGAAACCGTTGAAGTGGAGAAACGTTCCCTTTCAGTTTATGACTCGCTGATTGAGGGGTGAATCCATGACTAATCTTGCTTATGAAAGACTCCATGAAAATCTGGTTAAACTGAAACTGAATACCGTTGGCACTATTCTGGATAACTATCTTGAAATTGCTGCAAAGGAAGGAAAGACTACACTTGAAGTTCTTGATTATTTGATGGATCAGGAAAAACGTGCCAAGGATGCATCGTCACAGGAAACAAGAATGAAACTTGCAGGGTTTCCTGTAAAAAAGAGGCTTGAGGATTTTGATTTTGAATTCCAGCCTTCGATAGATAGAGCAGTTATCAGCGACCTTGCTTTGTTGAGATTTGTCTATAATGCCGAAAATGTGGTTTTCCTTGGTCCTCCTGGTGTAGGGAAGTCTCATCTTGCAGTTGCTCTTGGTATTGAAGCTGTTAAATCCGGTCTTTCAGTGTATTTTGCCAATGCAGGAATACTTATTGAAAGATTGAAAAAAGCAAACGGTGAGGGCTTACTTGAGGATAAACTCAGGACTCTGGCAAAGTACAAATTGTTGATAATCGATGAGATGGGATATTTGCCTTTTGATAGTGAGGGTGCTAATTGTTTTTTCCAGCTTGTGTCGAAACGATATGAGAAGACTTCGATTATTTTTACATCGAATAAATCGTATGGTGATTGGGGTGAGATATTCCATGATCAGGTTATCGCCGCTGCTATGCTGGACAGGATTCTGCATCATTGTACCACGATAAATATCAAAGGGGAAAGTTACAGGCTTAAAGAACGGAAGAAACATGGGTTGACAATTCCACGAAAGTAGGGCTTAATTCTTGATGGAAAATTTGACAGTTGAGAGGAAACTTTATAAGTGGATGGGGAAATTTAGACCGCTGAAAATGGGGAATTTTATGCCGTTGTTGACAACATGAGATTTTGTCTCTCTTTTTCTGATGATATATCCCCATATTTCTTTTTTGGTA
>JAMJFV010000260.1 GCA_023544495.1 ANME-2 cluster archaeon | reverse complement strand
ATCAGAAGTATCGTAATCGGTTGATACGGTTTCCGGGTTATTGTTGATGATATGGGTTTCGATACCCTCTTCCCGCAGTGCACTCACCGCATGCACAGTGCAGTAATCGAACTCTATGCCCTGCCCGATACGGATGGGTCCCGCACCCAGTATCAGCACCTTTCTGTTGTCCGAAGGCTCGTCCTCACACATCTCTTCATAGCATGAATAGTAATACGGGGTCTTTGCAGCGAACTCGGCGGCACAGGTATCCACCATCTTGTAGGTTGTAGTTATCCCCATCTCCCGCCGCATATCATTGACATCTTCCCTGGTCATACCAGTGATCCTGCCGACCTCCTCGTCAAGAAAGCCCATTCGCTTGGCATTGAGAAGAGTATCCCTGGCCATGTCCGGGCCCAGGGTATCCTCCATAACGATAATGTTCTTGACCTTTTGAAGGAAGAAAGGATCGATAGAAGTGATATCTGATATCTCATCAATGGTAAATCCCATTCTCAGGGCACGGTACAGGACAAATAACCGTTCATGGGTGGGAGTGGTCAACAGGCCGATCACCTCATCCCGGTTCCATTCCCGGTACCCGAAGTACATATCCACATCAAGGCTGCGGATAGCCTTTTTCAGGGCCTCTTCAATGGTGCGCCCGATGGCCATGACCTCACCGGTGCTCTTCATTGCAGTGGTCAGGGTCCTGTCCGCGGTCACGAACTTGTCAAAGGGCCATCTGGGTATCTTGACCACGGTATAGTCCACTGCAGGTTCAAAAGAAGCGGGTGTCTTTTTGGTGACATCATTGGGTATCTCGTCCAGGGTCATACCGAGAGCTATCTTGGCTGTCACCCTGGCTATTGGGTACCCGGTGGCCTTGCTGGCAAGTGCGGATGAGCGGCTCACCCTGGGATTGACCTCCACTATCCGGTACTCTCCATCCTTTACTGCGTACTGGATATTGCACCCGCCCTCGATACCAAGGCTCCTGATAATATTGATACTGGCGCTGCGCAGCATCTGGTGGTCCCGGTCGGAGAGGGTCTGGCTCGGTGTGACCACGATACTCTCGCCGGTATGGATGCCCATAGGGTCGATGTTCTCCATATTGCATATCACGATGCAGGTGTCACTGGCATCACGCATCACTTCGTATTCGAACTCTTTCCAGCCCAGCACTCCCTCTTCAATAAGCACCTGGTGGATACGACTGCGCTTCAGGCCCAGTTCGGTGATCGAGATGAGCTCGTCCTGTGTCCTGGCAATCCCGCCGCCGGCTCCGCCAAGGGTATATGCCGGCCTGATGACCAGGGGCAGACCCAGTTCATCGATACATGCAACCGCATCCTCGATCGTATTCACAGCTTTGCTGTGGGGTACAGGCTCGCCGATACGCTGCATGGCCTGTTTGAACAGGTCCCTATCCTCGGTATCCCGTATGGCTTTTAGGGGTGTACCATAAAGTTTGACATGGTATTTCTCAAGCACTCCCCTGTCGGCAAGTTCGCTGACTATATTCAATCCGGTCTGTCCTCCCAGTCCCGCGATCACTCCGTCTGGTCTTTCCTTCTCGATGATACGCTCTACGATCTCAGGTTTGAGAGGTTCAATATACACAGCATCCGCCATATCCGGGTCGGTCATGATAGTGGCAGGGTTGGAATTGATAAGTATTACACTGATCCCTTCTTCGCGAAGTGACCGGCAGGCCTGGCTACCGCTGAAATCGAATTCTGCCGCCTGTCCTATCATAATGGGACCGCTTCCAATCAGCAGTACTTTACTGATATCGGGATTTCGGGGCATTATTTCATCACCCGTCCCACAATCGTATCGAAGAACCATTTTTCAGTATCCCAGGGCCCGGGACTGGCTTCCGGATGGAACTGCACGCTCATGATATCCAGGTAGTCGTGGGCGATACCCTCCACGGTCCTGTCATTCACATTCATGTGGGTGATGTGGGCCCCTACCCCGTCGAGTGAGCCGGCATACACCGCAAATCCGTGGTTCTGCGAGGTGATATATACGGTGCCCGTGTTCAGGTCCTTTACCGGCTGATTGGCCCCCCTGTGCCCGAACTTCAGTTTATAGGTACTGGCTCCCAGCGCCAGGGAAATGATCTGGTTGCCGAAGCAGATGCCGTAGATAGGAACCTGCCCCATCATATGTTTCACCACACCAATGGCTGTGGTGGCCTTCTCCGGGTCTCCGGGACCGTTCGATACGAACACTGCATCGGGTTTTAGTTCAGTGATATAATCTGGTCTTGTGTCAGCAGGCACAACCGTGATGCTCACACCGCGCCTGGCCAGGCTCGTTATC
>JAMJFV010000025.1 GCA_023544495.1 ANME-2 cluster archaeon | reverse complement strand
ACAGGATGTGATGATTGCCCTGGCCAGATGGCTGGATACCGTCCCGGATCGATGCCTGGACTTTTCTTCCAGCGATACTACGTTTCGAATTGAATATCTCGGGGTGAATACATGATTTCTGATTGTCCAATCGAGGAACAGCAATGTATTGATGACCGGTGTCCGTGGTGGGATGCCGGGAATGTGCAGTGTTCCCTGTATAACAGCGCCGATATCCTCAGACATGTTGCCGCCGATGTGCATATAATCCGGAACTTACTGCAAAACGCTATTTTCCTAGCATTTTTGTGTATCATATTATTTGTGCCCCTGATGCTGTGGCTGCTGAGGTGATATTGTGACAGTAGAGATATATGTAAAAGTAGAATTGTATCCCAGCCCCCAGCTGGTGGAGCTGTTGCAGAACATAGAAATCCATGCCACAGCCAGCCCGGGGTTGCTCGATGCCATACAGCAACCTGCAAGGCCTGAGTCCGAGTTGGAGAAGGTCATGAAATACGAGTACATCTTGAAAGAGATTGCGCCGTTTTCAGCACCAAAACCAGTACAACTCAAAAAACAGAGCAATCATCTCGAATATGCTGAGGAGAATGAAAAACTCATGTTGAGGTATCTCTCAGGTACAATATATACAACCTGGCCTGAGATCATGCACGCATATCATCTCAGAAAAGACGCTGGTGTCCGTATTTTCCCTGCAGGGAAAGCTGGGAACAAACACACATGCCTCAATCAGTTCCTGAAAGCGGTCAGTGATGGACTGCGGCAGGGCCAAGCTGTCGGCAGCCAGGATGATCCGGACGCGGATTTCAGACCGCACTTGAGATCCGTGATTGATACATCGACACGCTATGATGGTGGGAAGATAGAGGGATCTCTATGATTGTTTCAAAACCAGCTGGTATATGCTACGTATGCCTGGAACACCGTACTTTTATAGACGTGGGTGAGGGCGATTATCAGTGTTGTTTTTGCGGCGCTGGAAATCAAAACCCTACACACGTCGAACTGATCGATGAAAGGATTGCCACGGCTACCAATACAACGATTAGACCTGTATCGAATGTTGCCGGTGTGGATTGCCCGAAAACGACCGGTGATATGGATCCTGGGAACTCCTGTGAGGTGTGTCCTAATTATGCAAAATGTTTCAATGCTATTATGGGCGCCCTGTTTTGAGGTGAAAATTCTTGGATGAAGAAATTATGGACGGTCTTCTCCAGCTGAACCTTAAAATGGCAAATATGATACTTCGGATTTCTCGACTTGAATCGATCGTCTTGGGGTATAGTCCTTTAGATATAAATTATCAGGAACCGAACCAGGACGAAGTATTTGAATCAAATATTTTAGAACGCATTGCACAACTGGAAAACCAGATAACAAACACGAATCTCAATTATTTCAATCCAGCCGCTTCCAGAATCGAACAACGAGCTCAGGAACTTCTGCAGTACATAGAGATACACGGCAAAATTACAACGACTCAAGCGGTTAGATTGCTCAAAGTACGGCATCGTGCAGCTGCTCGCAGAGCTATGGAATTTGTTTCCAATAGCATTGTGGACACAGAAATGCACAAATCAAGATCCGGAATGTGGATTTTAACGATGAATTGTTCTAACGAAAAGGGGAACATGCATGTTCCTCTAAAATTTAAAAATTTTACGATAGAATAAGAGGTCACACTATGAAAAATCCGCATCCTGTGAAACAAACGAATAAAATCGTTCGTATTTTGTTCGTATAGGGGAACATGGGGAACACGCATGTTCCCCTAAATTTCAAGACACGAGGTGAAAATAAGGAAAATCCGCTGAAAATGCTCAGGACTTCAACGAAATATTAATTAAATTAACGAAATATTAATCATTTCAATGTAGATACATTACTAAGTAATGTATCACTTACTCTGTAATGCATTTCAAGCGGGTTAAAAAGAGGGGTCAGGGGATGACATACTCGCAAAAACTAGGGGAACACACGTGTTCCTCTATGTTCCCTTTAGACAGTTACGGAAAAACACAATCAAGGCACGTAAAAAATCGAAAAAATCAGGGGAACAGAGAGGAACAAAGGGGAACACGCATGTTCCCCTCATGTTCCCTTTAGACAGTTACGAGGGAAGGGAAGGGAAGGGAATTAACATGAAAAACAACGATATTCATAGTTTACGTGGAAAATTAGATCGCCTGGAGTCCAGGATCATTGAACTGGACATACCAAGTTCTGACCGGACAGCCATATTACAATTTCGTGACCAGGGATTTGCTGACGGGCTCGGTATTGCCCGCAACGTCAAGTACATGCAATTACTCATCTCCCTGTACAAACTCTCAACCTTCAGCTTCCTGGACGCCACACATCAAGAAATAATTTCATTACTTGCCAGGATTGAACTATCGAACCTCTCTGACTGGTCAAAGTATGACTATAAAGTCGCGTTGCGCAAATACCTGGTATATTGCCGGCGTCGTGACCTGGCAGATCTCATCAGGATATCAACCGTACAATCCTCAAAACTACCTGAAGAACTCCTGGATATCAGGGATATCCGTAGTCTTATGCAGGCCTGCACCAATGCGGCCGACCTAGCATTAATATCCGTGCTGTGGGAATCTGGCTGCAGGATCGGGGAACTGTTGGGAATCATGCGCAAGCATGTCAGAATGGATTCCATTGGTGGCGTTCTGCTGGTGAACGGAAAAACAGGTATGCGGCGCATCCGCATAATTGAAAGTGCTCCATATCTCAATATCTGGATCTCTGAACAGTCTCCGGAGCAGGATGAACGAGTTTTTCCCTGGCAGTACCCGGCAGCCAGGAAACGGCTAAAAACAATAGCTCAACATTCGGAGGTTGATAAACGGATATATCCGCATCTGTTCAGGCATTCCAGAGCCACGTACCTGGCAAACCATCTCACCGAAGCCCAGCTGTGTCATTATATGGGCTGGACCATCGGGTCAAACATGGCACGAATATACGTTCACCTGTCCGGTATTGACATTGATTATACCTTGTCAATGTTACCGGCTGTATTGCCATCAATGCAAAACGTTTGCGAACCTGTCGTCATTCAGACCGAACTGGGGGATGGTTGGGGATGGTAGACTTTGAACAAATTATATTATCAAGTTGTTTGGAGGGCTGCATCTATTACAAACCCATAACGAAAAAATGTCATCGGTGGACCGGGTATAAATTTGTAACAAAAAACAACATCCCGGTTTGCACTGTCCGGGACCCATAAAACGAAATGGTTGTTAGGATATCCTTGTAGGTGCAGTTGGCCTGCGGCTGACCAGTGGGGTGACCCGGACGGCCGGGCAGTTGCCGGCACTAGCAATGCTGCGGTGTGAGTCGGGTTGTGCCTGGCTGATGGTTATGGTAGAGCTCTTGCATAACCGTGTTACGCTGCTCAGGACCTGCCGGCTGCCGTGTGGGGCTGGGATGACCTAGTGTAAATTACTAAAAAATCAGGGAGCATCACAAGAATGGATGCTCCACATTTTTATTTCGATTCCATCCATAACAGGTGTTTCGATTAATATTCACATCTGCAAACAGGACATATCCCGGAGGCACATAGCTCTGCACCACACGTGCAATACCTGGGTTTGATTCCCAGGAGAGGGGGTAGCCATATCGGGGCTGTAATTACAGCTAACAGCCCTAATACCGGAAGTAAACCATCATCGGAGTTATTCATTATCATTTATATTCTCCATTCAATATTTGTTCTTATGGCGATTCTCTGGAGAAAAAGCAAAGTTGAACCGTAAAGTATATACTACACAAAACCCTGTTTTTATATGGTTATTTTTTCGGGATTGCGAGGGTAAATACAGTTTACCTTTGCTTTTCTCGGTATATTTTTTTATGAAAAGTTAATTCGTCGGATCTGCTCTCTTATTGCGCCTCCTATCACATTATTATTCAAGTGACTATGATTCATCTATTTCTGCCTCCTCGGTCTTGATTCCCAAGAAGAGACCCCAGCAATGCTAAAGCACCAGCACCCAGTACAATTCCCCAGAATAGGTCATCTAGATCAATTCCCTGTTCCTCTCCATCCGCACCCCCCCTAGGTCGTGCTCGTTCTCTAATTTGGCCTAAGTGGTTTTGAACTGTCCTCTTGGATATTCCCAGATAATCAGCAATTTCTTGCTGGGTATAGCCTAACCCTCGTAATTTTACTATTGTAGCAATTTCCTCTTGGTTTAAAGCCATAAGTGGTAATATGGTATATTAAATATATAACTTTTGTGCATCTATGGCGAATTTATAGATATCCGGGGTTTTGAGATATCTTTTTCGGTTGAATTTCTGTGGCCTGAACTCATAATATTCGCTGATATCAGTTCTATAGCCCCTGGCAGATTTGTCCGGTAGGACCCTGGACGAATAAAAGTATCACTTCACTTCAGGGTATAAGCTGAATGCATCAGTGAAATCTTTTGCATTTTTGAATTTTTTAATTAATCCCTCATATGGTGGAAAAGCACCCCCATATCCTATAACCCTTCTTGCTTTTGCAATTGATTCTAATTGCTTGGCAGTCCATAGGGGGGAAACAAACTGGTTCTTTTTCAACGAATCAAGTGGTTCGAAACGCATTGGATATGAAACACAGCCAAGTTCCAATATATCTTTTACTCTTGCTAAAAAGGTATACGGAGTGTCACCAAATGATTGTGTATCATCGTAGAAATTGTATAGTGTATAGAACAAAATATTTCTTCTTTTTATTCCGTACTTTTCTAGTAAATTCACAGCATTTATAACTGCTTTCTTTTCACCTACCAAGTCATACGCCATTCTTAACATAGGCATCCTGAGGTTTGCCAACATACTGGCTTTTTCTTCGTCTATTAAACGTGCATCGAGACCTTGATTAAAATCGATCTTCAACCCGGTTTCTTGTAGATTATTTATTGCTTCCTTCCAGTCTGGTGACGCTAAAAAGTTGTTATCCCATAATATTATTTTTTTGTGGCCTGGATAAATGAAATTCCAAACATCGGACGGGATAGATCTGATGGCCCCTTCCATTTCGGGTACAATACAGAATGGACATGATCGTATACATCCTCGAGATGTAAAAACAATTATGCTATCCCAATCTTTCCATTTTTCAACATCTGTTAAAATGTCGTAAGCCGGTGAATAGCGTTCTGCTTCGTCATGTAAGCCAACATAGACATTGACAAAAGGATAAGAAGATTTAATGTTATCAGGCAATATCGAAGCATAAATACCTCCAACATTGATCATGGCTTCGGGAAATAAACTGTGATAATATTCGATTGCCTCATGGACTGGCTTCCAGGCATAGGTAAAAAGAGACGTTATTACTATTTCATCTGGTTTGAAATGCAGATTGTTGTTTGTGCCCCTAACCAATTTTACCTGATTACCATGAGACCTGTGATATGAGGCAAGTTTCATTAAACCCAGCGGCGGATATCTCGTATAATAATCTGGCTCTACGAGTAAAATTTTCATGAATCCAATATAAATCCTTTTATTTCTTAAGGATTCCTATTTTCAATCGAAAAGAGATCCTAAAGAGTACAAATTATTAGATCCTTATCTAAGGCTGATATTTTTCTGATTTTTCTATCATTCTGTATATTAAACCAATCAGTGAGTACATATAGCCAAGCATTTCATAATTTTCATCGTCTGTTGCATCTTCATACCATTTGCGTGATTCTTTTCCTGTTTCATGCTTGGATAAATTAACAAATAAATCATGTAACGTGTAGACCATTACTCCAAAACGAAGATTCCGATTGCGATGAGTATTACCTCTTCCAGGATCTTTTACTGGATCAATAACCAGCAGTGGGGGTTTATCTGCTTGCGTTATATTCTCCCAACCATAAGCAGCCCTGCTAAGATTAAATATTTCATTATCATCTAATTCTGTTTTTTCTTGAAGAATTTTTCTTATAGGATCAGTTACACTCATCTCTGGGTACTTTTGACCTTTTTTCGTTGCTCTTTTAATACTGTTTTTTACCTGAGTTGGAAGGTTATTGATAAGCGCCTCCAATTGCTCTTTTTTCTTATTTTGGATGTCTGGTTTCATTTGTTGTATTTTTCCTTCTAGATCATCTATTTCTTGTTTTTCTTGTTTAGATACAGTTTCTATCAATGGTTTCATTTCCTGTAGAGCGGGGTCAATTGGAAAATTCACAGTTGAATTCTTGCGAAATTTTGTTATATTTTTTTCTGCAGATTTATAGTCACCAACGTCCAATAGTTTGTGTGTTTTTTTGATGGTATTTGAATCAATATTACTCGATTGAAACCGATTTTGCATCTGCAGTTGGCCAATGAACTTTCCAACATCCTCTAAAAAAGGAAGCACAATCGTGTTATTTAATTCAAAACTGTTTCTCGAAGAATTTTCACGCAATTCTTTGGAGATAATATGAATTTCTCCATATTGCCATGCATTGTAAGTACCGGAAAACTGGTTTCGTACAGTGTTTTCATTCCCAATTGTAAATCCTTTTTTCTTAAAATATATTCCGCTATTTGGCTCTTTAAGTACCTTATTTTCATTGCTTGTGAGGAACCAACCAACAGCGATCAATTTACCATTGATATCAACAAATTCCTTTTTGGTAATCTTGTCAAAGAAAATGTCGCTGCTTAATGGAGGACGGAATATCTTATTGCCGTTAAATTCAATGTTAACTTTTTGGGGCCTTACATTTTTTTCTTCAAGCCATTTATCGATGTCGGAAGCAAACGAGAATTTTTTTTCATCGAATGGCGCAGGTACGTTGCGCCATAGATATTTTTGTATTTCTTTTTCGGTGAATATATTTTTTTGTGGGGGTAAAATAGATTCCAGCCTTACCTCTGTGAAATGATCATTTTCAAATGAATCGTCTTTACCTAACGGCAATTCGACGATCTCCCCTGTGACACCTGTCAAAATATCTAAAACGGGCTTATTACTCAAATATTCATTTCGCAGATTATCATTATCTATTTCTATCCTATATTTTTTATCGTTCTTTTTCTTGGTTATTATCACAATCCGTTTACATGAGGAAATCCCACTCCAAATTCCTATGCCTCTCCATCCAGCATCCTCTTCTTTTTTATTGGACACTCCTATGCTTAATGCTGCTTCCAATTCGTCCCGACTCATTCCATGGCCGTCATCTTTTATGATTAAGTCTTTATTTCCATTTTCGAAATAAATTTCCACGTTTTTTGCTTCTTCGTCGATGCTATTTTGGATATATTCCCTTAGACAATTTAGGTTTCCATCATAGAGACCCGCTGTTATAGATTCTATTAGCCTGCCGCCTATAGAAACCGTCGTGAATTTCATATTTTCTCCTCCGATTTATTGTATATATCAGGAAAAAACAAGTTAAACCAAAAAGTATTTACCATCAAAAACCCGATTATGATTGGTGACAATTGAGTTTGCTTGGTAAGTACTTAACTGCTATGCAATCTCCTTCATTTTATAACACTTTTTCTTAAACAAATATTTATCTGAATTTATTATGATATCCCAAGAGTTAATAAAGTTTTGTGGGATGAATGAAGGCGGCATATTTGGATGAAATTAAGGCAGGCAAAACATCCTTTACAGCAGCCATACAAAAAGTCGTTCATTCTATCGAATGATTAGTAGGAGTTAGAGAAATTATGATTGACAGACAAATTACCAGGTACCTGCACTTATTCCCTCGGTTACGTCCTTTCTGCCGACTGTTGCAGTGGTGTCGGTTAACTTCGTCCCTGGTCAGGTCCCGGTTGTCTCTGCCACAATGATATCGCACACTACCATCCTTCCTTAAATGCTGGATGGTGTTTTTCATAACTCATCTGTGCTTCTTCAAAACTGCCCTTTTTGTAATATTTATTTTTAATTTGCATTGTGTGACCGGCAGCCTTCGCGCTTATCGCTGGATCTCCGCCGTCCTGATCGTGATGTCGCTCCCCCGCTTCCCGCAACGCCATTAAGGTGACCAGATGATAGACCCGGCCAGTGGGAGTTATCTGCTTATCCTGCTGGATACCAATTTGTTTGGCGTACCTGTCAATTTCCTTTTCAAAAAATCGCAGTGTAAGTGGCCGACCTTCCTTACCCGGGAAAATGTAACCCTTCTTCCTGTTGCTGATAAATGTCCTCAGCATTAAGTTTGTATTTTCGGTCAGCTTCATGCTGCGGGGAAGACTGATCTTTGCTCCGGTGCGAGGATTATATTTAACCTTCGTCTTTCTGGCAGTGATCTCCCCGGTTGCCCTGTCCCAGGATTCTATTTTTAGGTGCAATACCTCAAAAGGTCTGAAAGTGAGCTCGTAGATCATCCTGAAGAAGAGTTTTTCGCGCAAGGGGATCTGGGAAGAAGTGCACATTATTTTGCACTCATCCATGTTCATACCCCTGTCGAGGAGGACCCGGTTCACACTTCGTAAATCCACTGGCATTTCGTATTGTTCCATATGGTTTACCCTGTTATGATGACCCCCCAGTTTCCAGTATAAGTTCTAACTTGATACATGGAGTACGAACAGGAACTACTCCCTGCAGGATCCGGCATCTGTGCGCAAATCTACAGGACAGATCACTGCAGCACATCTCACCGTGAATTTTGAGATCATAGCAATAACCGTTGATCATTCGTCCTGACGTATAATATCGTGGACCGTGTGATGAGACCCTCTTCCTTCAATTATGATTGTCCAATCTCCCATTACGATTACCTCCACGATGATCTATCTTGAGTATCAGATCTCCTGGTTCAGCCTGGATACCCCGACCGTTCACGCAGAAGATGATTTCATCACCTTCCTGAATGTCATAAGCCGGAACCAGATCGCTTGGAATTGTTACCCGCATACTGCCATCGGTTCCTTTTATTGCTTTTGTCATTTTTCAC
Source organism: ANME-2 cluster archaeon (assembly GCA_023544495.1). Taxonomy (GTDB): domain Archaea; phylum Halobacteriota; class Methanosarcinia; order Methanosarcinales; family Methanocomedenaceae; genus Methanocomedens_B. The sequence goes on along the minus strand of JAMJFV010000025.1, from coordinate 8,768 downwards.
CGTTCACCGTCAGAATATTGACTTAAAAGAATAAATATTTTTAAAAATCACATTAAATAATATGGTATTCCGTATGGGAACCCCGAAATTATGTGACCATCACTTTAACATCAAAACAAATCTCCGGAATACGGGATCATCACCTGCAACCGTTGAACTCCCCTTTGGTATCAAATTTATTGTCCCGACGGCCCAGGATGGGAGGTTAACATTCAGATTACTAAGCTCATGTTCCCCAGCTGCACCGGCATCATCCAACTGCAGGTAATTCGCTGAGTTAGCTGCATCTTCCAGCCGCCAGGATTGCGTACCTGTGCCGACTTTATTTACGTGAGCTATGAGGTTATATTTGTTATACCCGGTAAAATTAACCTGCTGAGCCTCTCCATTGACTCCCGGATATATGTTCACAAAAGCCGTGCCGATATCCACTAATGTAATGTCTTTATGCCAGGTCGCAGCTATCACCGCACCCCCAGTCCCCGTTGCAGCGTCAGAGAAGTTCGCTGTTGCACCGGAATCATACAGATCGTTGTCTTTTACTATATTGTAGTTACTACCTGAACCGACGACCAGACCGAACTGGGGTTTGTTGGCCAGTGCTCCCTGTCTGCAGAGGTTGCCGTGAATGTTGTTATATGTGCTATAGGTTACCGCATTATCAGTGACTATTATATTCGAGTACGTGTTATGGATTTCCTGAGAATTTTCGATGCAGATATTCGCATTTACGGTATTATGTGAAGAGCTTGCAATGACAATTCCATATCGTGCGGCTCCCTGCACAGTATTCCCAGCTATTGTATTATAGTTTGCCAGTACATTCTGAATTCCATGCCTGGAACCCCCCTGGCATACATTTCCAATTATTATGTTTCCGTTGCTTTGATTTACTCTGATGTTGTCGTTTAGGTTGTTCTTGCATACATTTCCAGAAATTGTATTGTAATTTGAAGAGGTATTCAGAATGATACCCTGGTTAACAGCATCGTTAGCAATATTGCCAGTTACCGTATTGTAATTTGAAGAAGTATACAGGCTGATGCCCTCATCACCACTGGTCAAACAAATACAGTTTGAAATAATGTTGTTTGTAGATTCTGACAATCCGATTGCCATCGACCGGCAATCAAAGCTTTTTATTTCAGTTATTATGCTGTAAGTTACTTTTACAAAATACACTCCCCGCTGCGTTCCTGCGGAGTTATTTGCTTTGTTACCATCCACTGATAACCGGCATACCTCAATATTTGTATTGCCGCTTACCTGATCGCTGTTAGTTATTACATTTATAGCCGCATTCAGGTTATCCTTGATCTTTATTTTAGTGCTGATTCCCTGGCCTTCCAGGATGACATTTGAAAGCAGGGTTATGGCGGCATCCACAATGTATGTACCCTCAAGCAGGAGCACTTTCCCGCCCTGAGCGGGCAGGGCATTAATGGCATTATTGATATCCACCTGGTCAGAAACACCAGAGCAAACATATTCTGCAGTGGATTTTCCTGTTGCGGTACTGTCGCTTGCAGCGACAACCAGCGTAGCATATTTTTTTGCAGTGATGTAGTCTGGCACAGTAAATCATCTCTTTGCTATTAATCTCACGTAACAGTTCGGGAACGAGGGGGTTGTGCCCCCCAGCACCCACCGGACCCGGACGTACTGCCCCAGGGTCAACCCGTCAACAGTAATGTAATCCACTCCTGCTGCCGACAACAGAGTGCCGTTATAGGTTCTGATCACAGCACTGCTTGTTTCCTCCATCACATCAAGATAAAACTGGATAGTGGGAGAGCTGCCGGTGGGAGTTCCGACTGAAATCAGCACATCAACATGCTTTGCACCTAATATGTTCTGATTTGCGGAGTTCCCGTTTGCTGCAAGGGCTTCGTTATTCTTCAGTATCGCATTAAGAGCAGAGTCGAGCAATGATACCAGCGTAGCTTCTGACGCCGCACCAGACGGGAGAGCGCTGCCCCCGACATCTACCGGGTTTGTAATCGTTCCCAACGAACCGACCGAACCGACCGATGTGATATCCAGGTCAGTGGCTTCAATCAGTCTCATGCGTCGTACCATAATGTCACTCCTTTATGCGCCTTCCCCAGGCGTCGATTATAATATCAAGGTCAGTGGCTGCCCCTGTATTTGTTATTTCCAGTTTTAATGTAGATTTTTCAGTGGCTACAAACGGTTTTGTGAATTCGTGTTCATTACCGTCAATTTCAATTTTACCTTCGAGATAAGCCAGCGCATGAGAAAATTCCCAGGCAAAAGTGCAGTTGAGCCCCGGGTCAACATATATTTTTTTGATATAGTACTTGTAGTCGTCCCGGAAGGTCCAGGTGATCGTGACAACGCTGCTTCCGGGTACGGCCTGGACCGCACCAACGTACGCCTCCTCATCACCCGGCTGGGGATACAGTTCCCGGTTCTGTTCTACTGTCTGCTTCAGAGAATTGTTTATAGAAGTGAGCAGGATCTTCACGTCTTCTTTTCCGGCCATGACCGCTCCTCACGCCCCTTATTCGGCTTAGATTTCCTGTACTTTTCCAGATCTTCTACTGATTGGAACTTCGGGCTTCTCTCCGATCGCTTATCTCGTTTTGCTTCCAGGTGGCTTTCCAGGTCTTCATACTCGACTACCTTCTCCATACCAGGCATATTTACCTCACTTGAAATCGTAGCCTACCGTGATTGCGCAGGTTGCAGCTATTGCATCCGCGATTGCTTTTATCGTACCCAGACATTCCACGCCGACGAGCTCCTCTTCAGTCAGCACCCGCAGAGTGGTGGCCGGGACGGACACATACACCCGTTCAATGGTCTGCTCTGTGGGTGATGATACACCGTTGCTGGCGTCCGGGGTGAAGATATCCTGCAGGCGTACTGTCCGTACGGCTGCGCTTTGATTATCGATCTGCAGCGATTTTACCACGGCTTTCTTATGTGCAGGAGTTGAGACCAGGGTCTGTGCGGTTGTATTTGCAGTTGTTTTCTTGGTTGCCATGATTACCACCTCAGCTCTTCATGCCACGGTATTGTTGTGTATACATTCGGTTTTTTGATCTCGCGAAGCCGGAGCCGGTTTATCTTGAATTCAAGTGTGATCTTTTCATAATCCGTACCCTCCAGGGCCAGCAAACGCAGCACCCAGGCCTGCATATCTTTCAGCGACCAGAGTTTCATCGTGGGATTCTCTGCAGGTGAATCTTCCGGCTTCTTGGCATTGAGATACTTCAATGTCGCACTTGAAACGTCCGGGACCATCGTGCTATCTGGCAGCGTTGCCAGATATTTCCCGCTCGGGATGTACGGGATCACCGTATAATCTCCTGGCTTGAGCCCCACAAGGATCTCGTGGACCTGCCCCTTGTCATCCGGATACAGTTTCATGCCGGCGGTCGCATTGCTCAGATCAATATCCTTGTAGTCGCTGCCCGGTATGACGAATGATCTCGCATACGTCACCAGGACGGACGATATCACTTCAAAATACTTGCCAGCGGCCCAGTCATGCGTACCTGGCCAAGCACCCGGGAAATGTAAGAAATTTCGCCCGGGCGCCATGCCGTGCAACCGGTCCTTCCAGTTCACCGTTACAGGCTGTGCCTGTACTGTTTCTTCATACATAATTCAGTCTCCTCTCTCCTCGACTTGATTTTTTGCGTTTACAGTCCTTTCGCCACGACTGTGAACTTCTTCGCAGCCACATCTGCGGTAACAGCATTACCCCAGGTGTTCACCGCAGAGATCTGCATCTTCTTTACAGTCACAGTAACCACGTTTGTGGCAATTGAGGTCAGGACCTCGAAGGCATAATCAGCTACCTGCGGACCGTCCATTACCACCACAGCCTCACTGACCTTCTCAAACTGGCCGAATGTTACATTGAATGCACCTGCAGTCAATGTCGGGCCTGTTTCAACTTTCATGTCTATCATAGATAGTGTCCTCCAAAAAAACAGCAATGGTGTGATTTACACCATCGCGATATCCTCGGATTTTGCGATCACTATTGCAATCGGTTCGAGCTTTGAGTCTCCAGTGATGCCTCCGATAACATCCACTGCCTGGGTCTTTTTGGGACCCACAAGTATGGGTTTTTCCAGTCTTGCGAATGGCAGTTTGTAGTTGTACAGATCTTCTCTCACGCGGAAGTTCAGTGGCTGCGGTGGGGTCGGAACACCGGACAGAGTGAATTTTGCCAGGTGTACTTTTGGAACCTCGATGGGATCGATAAAGCCCAGATATACCAGCCCGGCCCATTGCGACATGACCTGTGACGGGACCAAATCATCAGAGGTGGCTGCCGTGAACGTTTTGAGCCAGGTAGTGACGCCTGCGCTCGTTCCGCCGTACAGCCCCTTTGATGCAGTGCCGGCAGGATTCAGGATAGATCCGCCGACATGCGCAGGTACCAGCTGCACCACATCAAGTTCAGCACCGGTTCCATGGATGCCGCCGAAGGAGTTCTTTGTCTCCTCCTTGACCATTCTGGCCGCGAACAGTATGTTCTTGAACTCTTCCGCCACTGTTACCGAAATTGCTAAGTTGGTATAGCTGGAGTACATGACATCCAGCTTCCTCAGCAGTGCTTCGACCTCGAATTTATCGAATGGAGCAAGCTTAACCTGTACAGCCTTCTTTCCGGCTTCAAGTACAGCGCCGGAAATTTCCTTCGTCTCGCCCGGGTAATCCCGTATCAGGGTTTTGTTTTCTTTGAATATCAATCCCATTATAAGGTCCCCCTCTTTTCATCCGTGAATTCTGCAGTGATCTGCTCGAGATCCCCGATCCCTTCATTTAAGACTCCAAGCAGGCCGTCGTCATACTCGTCCCCGATACCGTTGATATCATCCAGCAGCTCATCGAACTCATCATCTGAGAGATCATCCACATTGCCCAGCAGTGTATCGAGATCTTCATCCATATCGTACTCATCACCGAGACTGCGTTTGGTAGTTCGCCTTCTTCGCCGTGAGGTCTTTTCTCCTCTGGCTGTTTTGATCAGTTCACGTATAGTCTTCAGGCCGGTAATGCCAAGGCCTGTGTACAGAAACGCTTCTCCCGCGCTTTTGTCCATGCCACGCAGAGCACCTCCGCCCACAACGGCTATGCCGCCGCTGGCAGCCACATCAGCCCAGCCCTTGAGTTTCATCAGTGTGGGCACAGCAATTGTTGCACCAGCTCCGATTACCGCTCCACCCAGCTGCTTTTCTGATGCACCTATCAGGGGCAGTTTCTTTTGCTTTCGTTTCTCTACACTTCCTTCATTTGCCCTAAGTTTCTTGACCTTCTTCGGGAAAACGATCTGGAAGTCACGTGATCCTTTGCCTTTAGGATTCATAAGTAATAGTTCTTCCATCGGATATCCTCCTTAAGAGATACGAGAAAAGGTTACATATATAAAGCCAAATTATGCAGTCGGTGCATCACGTTTTTATTTTTCAGAACGTATTGATTAGCGTGGATTAACGCATGGTTTTAAAATTTTGGTTACCTTTTATGGCGGGATGAAGCCGGAGCATATGGGTGAAATTTGAAAATGGGTAACCTACTTCAGATGGAACGAGAATTTGAAATGCTGATTAAAAAAGCTATGACCCGCAATTTTCAACACAAATGGAATAGCTAACAACAACATTTGTGTTAACATTCTTATTGGAAAATGAACTGAATGCGTTAGAGTAAATAAGATAGTAATTACCTTTAGGCAAACTTGCTGAAATGCTATCTGTTGTCATTTGTCCTGAATTATAATATGCTGATACACTATGACCATTGATCCAATTGATGTAAGCATTTTCATCCAGGATTAGAACTATTATATCATTTCCGCTACCCCCAAAAGCGGTAAAATCTCCAGATACCTTTGCCTGTGAGGGAAGTGAAAGTTGATAATAGACATATTCTCCTGCATTTACTGAAATCACACCATTCACAACATTCTGGTTGACAGTTTCAAAGATCGGACCGGTATATACAGAAGAATCCAGATCGTTAGCAGAAACGCATCCAGAGAAGAGAATTCCAAGTATTATGATTATCAGTAATACACTTTTCATAAATTTTCACACTCCATATAATACATAATAGTCTAATAGAACAATCTGATACTTAAATGTATCGTCTAATATTCTAATGTTCTAAATATCCAAAAACATTATCTGCTTTTAGAACTAAAAAAGTGTTTTATGGCAGAACGGTTAATTAGACCAATGACTTCTGATGGGAAGATCACAATTCCTAAAGAATTGAGAGAAAAACACAATCTCAAAGATTATGTTGAATTTTTAGATACAAAAGACGGCATATTAATAAAGGCACATTAACGGTGTTCCCCACACGCGTGGGGATGAACCGCCGTTGGATTTGGGGACAGATAATTACATAAACTTGTAGTTATTAACATAATATCGTATAAATTAACTATTAAATCGAGATGATCAATATGCCACGCAAGAACTTTACTCAGACCCATCAGAAAATCATGGATACATTAAAAGAAGTGCAATCAAAAAATGCATGTACATCAATAAATTTGCTGGCACAAAATGCCAATACCGATTCAAGGACTGTAAGGAAACATCTGGAAATTGCAGAGATAGACGATATTGGGCGGTTCACTGATGAGAAAAAGACAATATTTTGCATTAAAAAATCAATGGGGCATCTTTTTGATGATGAAACTCGCCTGGCAGAAGTCAGGAGTCGCTGGAAGGAAGCATTTGGAGATAAAACCGCATTAGAAATATTGAATAAAAAGAGAACGTAAAGGCAAATGCTGGTTTTATGCATTCTTTTTTTATTGATACCAGTGTACTGATAAGCACTATCAAGGAAGATGATGCTACCCATGAATGTGAGCGGTTCATTAAACGTGTAAAAAACGGTCACTTTAAAGGTTTCATCTCTCCTTATGTCGCAGGAGAAATGCTGCATTCGATTTTAAATTCAGAAGAGATTAAACCGAATCAAAAAAATGAATATTTATACGATGTGTTAGATTTAATTATTTCTTCTGATGCTGATTGGTACATGCCTCAAAATAACGACTTATGTTTATTTTCCCAGCTTAGGAAAGTCGATAATCGAGTAGAGGACGGAGATATCCTGCACGCAACATGTGCAAAGACACTTAACATACCTCTTGTAACTATAGATGGGAAATTGTTGAGAAGTCAAGGATTAAAAAAGATGGGATTGGAGATTTTACGCCCAGGCAATACAATTTGAATGCGCTCATCAAGGCTCACCACTTTTCTTCTTTGGATTATGACCTCATTTTTGTTTGCGGTGTTTGAGTACCTCGATCTCCTCTGGAGTGATCGGCCTGGCCGTGATCACGGCAACGTGACCCACCGCGCTCCAGACCAGTTTCCACCCAGGGCGAATGTCCAGCGCTTCCCTGACCTCTGCAGGTATCCGGGTAATATAATTAGTTCCCTTCTTGTGGGCAGCCACGGTTGTTTCTGTCGTCATCACAACACTCCAGCATGATAGTCCCCTTCATGTCCTGCTCTGTAAGCCCGACAATTCCATTTCTGGGAATTTTCAATTTCCTGACCGTGCACAAAAACCGAGAGCTCCCATGGAAACATTTCAATCAATACATTGCCTCCGCTTCAGCATCGCGAAGGTCTTTTTTAGCTCTTGCTCTCATGCATACGGGGCAACTTTTTAGTCGAGATTTGATCTCGCCCAGATGGTAATAAAGGGGCAGGATCATTACCCAGGTAGCAAGGAACAGTCCCAAAAGCTCCCTGTCCGGCATCACAATCCCCTATCCTTCAGTGAAACATAACCATCTTTTCCGATAACGATACTGTCCAGGAGATCAATGCCAACGGTTTTAAATGCGTTTTTTAACCTGTCATGCACATCGATATCTGCGGATGAAGGTTCCGGGTTGCCGGATGGATGGTTGTGAACAAATATTGCAGCATTGCTGTTGTTCAGGATCGCTCCCTTAACAGCCTCCCTTGGGTGCACTATTGAAGCGTTTAATGATCCTGTGCTGATATTCTCAACACCAACGACCTGATTTTTAGTATCAAGATGCAGGATTTTAGCACTCTCTCTATCGTAATCCTCAATGTGCTTCAATAACTTGACAACATCATCAGGTCGGCCAATTTGCACCAGGGGAGCAGGCCTGAATTTTTTAAGTTCAACACGTATAGTATCAGTATCCGGGAGTTCTGATTTCTCTACGTTCTTCTTTACGTTTTGGTTTACATGGGAAGATGCTGTTTTTGATCTCAGCATCCCTGAAAGCGTCGTCTGCCTGGGGAAGGGATTACTCATTTCTCCCTCTTGGGAAATAAACATCTTCTTTATCAAGGACACTCTCTCAGATTTGGGTAATTTCTTGATATCTTCGACAGTCATGGACGGCTGGCCTCTCTCTTCTCCCCCGGAGAAGGTAGATGCAATCTGTCGCGCTATTTTTCTGCGTTCCTCTATCGGCAGGTTTTTTACTCCTTGTCTGAGGATAAGAGAGTGGTCCGCCTGCGTGTACGGTGACGGTGCGGGGTTTCTTTTTACCCGCACAAGCACAGGGCACTGAAAATGGTCTGCGATATGCTGTGCTATTCGTTTCACCCCACAATCCCCCGTTCTGTAATTTTTGCTTTATCGCCGATAATGTACAGCTTGCCCTTTCTATCAGCTGCAAGCACGCCTTGCTTCAGATCATGAATATAGGCCTGCCCGTCCTTCGTGTATATTACGGATTCCAGCCTGCCCAGTGCCACAAGAGACCC